>NZ_JAFEVQ010000002.1:0-169048 GCF_020882855.1 Curtobacterium sp. GD1
GGCGCGCCGAGCGTGACGTATTCTGCCCGCGAGCGGGCAGAATACGTCACGCTCGGCGCGCCGGAGCGGCGCGTTCCGCCCGCTCGGCGGGACGCCGACGGCGTGTCCTGCCCACTCGACGCCGCCCCCGCGCACCCACCACACGCACGAAGGCCCCCGTACCAGATCGGTACGGGGGCCTTCCGACGTCTCGTGCGACTACTTCGCGGTGCCGCGACGCTGACGGAGCTGCTGCAACGCGTCTTCGAGGAGCTGCGCCGCCTCTTCTTCGGTGCGGCGCTCCTTCACGTACGCGAGGTGCGTCTTGTACGGCTCGGTCTTGGAGACCACGGGAGGGTTCTCCTTGTCGCGACCAGCCGGGAGCCCGGTCGACGGCGAGTCCACCGTCTCGGGGATCTCGTCATCGGGGAGGCCGGCGGCGAAGTACCGCACGACCTCGTTGCCGAGGGCGTCCCAGTACGAGATCGCCACACGCTCGGCCTGGACCCCGCGGTCCTGCTCCCCCATCGGGCCCGCGCCGACGCGCGAACCCCGGATTGCACTGCCTCCGGATGCCATGGATCAGCTCCCCGCCGTGAACTTGTTGATGAGACCGAGCACGATGATGGACACGATCCAGAGGAGACCGAGGATCACCGTGATGCGGTTGAGGTTGCGCTCGGCGACGCCGGACGCCCCGAGGTTGCTCGTCACGCCGCCGCCGAACATGTCGGAGAGGCCGCCACCGCGGCCCTTGTGCAGCAGGATGAGGAGCGTGAGCAGGAGGCTCGTTATCGCGAGCAGGACCTGCAGCACGACGGAGAGAATCGCCACGACGTACCTTTCGTGTCAGTCAGCCATCCGAGTATACCGGCCAGGTGGTCGGCCGAGGTCCCCGGGCTGGGCGTGGCACAGGCCGGCCGCACGATGGCGACCGGCCTGTGTCCGGTGGGTCAGAGTCCGACGTGCTGCCGGAAGCGCGCGATGGCCGCGAACTCCTGCACGTCGAGGGAGGCGCCACCGACGAGCGCGCCGTCGATGTCGGGCTCGCGCAGGAAGCCGGCGATGTTGCCCGACTTCACCGAGCCGCCGTAGAGCACCCGCGTCGCCGCGGCTGCCTCGTCGCCCCAGGCTGCAGCGATCCCGCGACGGATCGCCGCGCATTCGTCCTGCGCCTGCTCGGCGGTCGCGGCCTGGCCGGAGCCGATCGCCCAGACCGGCTCGTACGCCACGACGATCTCGGAGGGCTGCACGGCGTCGAGGACGACCTGCAGCTGCTCGACCGGCACGACGCCGGCGCCGCGCTCCTCGCGCTGCTCGCCGGTCTCACCGACGCAGACCACCGGCACGAGACCGTGCTTGACGGCCGCGGCGGTCTTCGCGGCGACGATCTCGTCGGTCTCCGCGTGGAGCGTGCGCCGCTCGGAGTGTCCGACGATGACGTACTGCGCGTCGAGTGCGGCGAGGAACGCTCCGGACACGTCGCCCGTGTAGGCGCCCGAGTCGTACTGGGACAGGTCCTGCGCGCCGAAGCGGATCGGGAGCTTGTCGGCCGAGATGAGCGTCTGCACGCTGCGGAGGTCGGTGAAGGGCGGGAAGACCGCGACCTCGACGTCGTCGAAGTCGTGGCGTGCGTCCTTCAGCGTCCACGCGAGCTTCTGCACGGTGGCGATGGCCTGGAGGTGGTCCAGGTTCATCTTCCAGTTGCCCGCGATCAACGGCGTCCGGGTCATCGCGACCACCCCAGTGCTTCGAGACCGGGGAGCGACTTGCCCTCGAGGAACTCGAGGCTCGCACCGCCACCGGTCGAGATGTGCCCGAACTGGTCGTCCGAGAAGCCGAGCGACCGGACGGCCGCGGCGGAGTCGCCACCGCCGACCACACCGAGGCCGTCGACCTCGGTCAGGGCCTGCGCGACGGTCTTCGTGCCGGCGGCGAAGGCCGGGAACTCGAACACGCCCATCGGGCCGTTCCAGAACACGGTCTTCGACGAGGAGACCGCGGACGCGAACCGCGCCGCCGTCTCCGGGCCGATGTCGAGACCGATGCCGTCCGCCCCGAAGGACGACGACTCGATCGCGTCCGCGGCGACGGTCTCGTGCGACGCGTCGGCCGCGAACCCGGACGCCACGACGACGTCCGTCGGCAGGTCGATCGTCACGCCGAGCTCCTTCGCCCGCGAGAGGTACTCGCGGACGACGTCGAGCTGGTCGGACTCGAGCAGCGACTTCGCGACCCCGTGACCCTGGGCCGCGAGGAACGTGAAGAGCATGCCGCCGCCGATGCAGAGCGTGTCCACCTGCGGCAGGAGGTGGTCGATGACGCCGAGCTTGTCGCTGACCTTCGACCCGCCGAGCACGACCGTGTACGGCCGCTCCGGCGTCGTCGTGAGGCGTTCGAGCACGCCGAGCTCGGTCTCGATGAGCGACCCCGCTGCGCTGGGCAGCGCGGACGCGAGCTCGTACACCGAGGCCTGCTTGCGGTGCACCACACCGAAGCCGTCGGACACGAAGGCGTCCCCGAGGGCGGCGATGCGGTCCGCGAAGCCACTGCGCACGGCAGCGTCCTTCGAGGTCTCCTCCGGGTTGAACCGGAGGTTCTCGAGCAGCAGGACGTCGCCGTCCCCGAGTTCCCCGGCGGCCGCGGTCGCTTCGTCGCCGACGGTCTCGCCGACGAACGTGACCTCTTTGCCGAGCAGCTCGGAGAGCCGCTGGGCCACCGGCGCGAGCGAGAACTCCGGCTTGGGCTCGCCGTCGGGGCGGCCCAGGTGGGAGATCACGATGACGCGGGCGCCGGCGTTGATGAGGGTGTTCAGGGTGGTCAGCGACGCGCGCACGCGGCCGTCGTCCGTGATCACGCCGTCCTTGAGCGGGACGTTGAGGTCACAACGGACGACGACACGCTTGCCGGCGAGGTCGCCGAGGTCCTCGAGGGTGCGGAGTGCCATGGGTTAGAGGCGCTCGCCCACGTACTCGGTGAGGTCGACGAGGCGGTTCGAGTAGCCCCACTCGTTGTCGTACCACGAGGTGATCTTCACGAGGCCGCCGATGACCTTGGTCAGGCCGGAGTCGTAGATCGAGGAGTGCGGGTCCGTGGTGATGTCGGTCGACACCAGCGGGTCCTCGCTGTAGAGCAGGATGCCCTTGAGCGGACCCTCGGCTGCCTCCTTGTAGGCGGCGTTGATCTCGTCGACGGTGACCTCGGACTTGGTCTCGAGGGTGAGGTCGGTGATCGAGCCGGTGGGCACCGGGACGCGGAGCGCGAAGCCGTCGAGCTTGCCGGCGAGCTCCGGCAGGACGAGGCCGATGGCCTTCGCCGCACCCGTGGAGGTCGGGACGATGTTCAGGGCGGCGGCACGCGCACGACGCGGGTCCTTGTGCGGGCCGTCCTGGAGGTTCTGGTCGGCGGTGTAGGCGTGGACCGTGGTCATGAGACCGCGCTCGATGCCGAACTTGTCGTGGAACACCTTGGCGAGCGGCGCGAGGCTGTTCGTGGTGCAGGACGCGTTCGAGATGATGTTGTGGTTCGCGGGGTCGTACTGGTCCTCGTTCACGCCGAGCACGATGGTGACGTCGTCACCCGTGGCCGGGGCGGAGATGATGACCTTCTTGGCACCGGCGTCGATGTGCTTCTGCGCATCGGCGGCCTTGGTGAAGAAACCGGTCGACTCGATGACGATGTCGACACCCAGCTCGCCCCAGGGGAGGTTGGCGGGGTCGCGCTCCGCGAGGACCTTGATCGCCTTGCCGTCGACCACGATGTTGTCGCCGTCGAGCTCGACCGTCGCCGGGAGCTTGCCGGTGATGGAGTCGAACTTCAGCAGGTTCGCGAGGGACGCGTTGTCGGTGAGGTCGTTCACCGCCACGATCTCGAGGTCGCTGCCCTTGGCCAGTGCGGCCCGGAAGAAGTTACGGCCGATGCGGCCGAAGCCGTTGATACCGATCTTGACGGTCAATGGATCTCCTGGTGGGTGTGGAGCGCCCGGGGGGCGCTGCTTTCGGAGTCGTGTGGCCCTTCGGGCCCACGTGTGGTGGACGATACGCCCCGTAACGTCGCCGTAACGACCCTAGCAGTCGGACTCTGCCAGACCGCGCGGGATGACGGTCCGTCCGGACGGTCGCGAGCGCCGCCCCTGGACCACCCTGACGACGGACGGGAGGCGCGGTGCCAGCTGGCACCGCGCCTCCCGTCCGGAACGTCGTCACGCCCGTCGATCAGGCCCCTTCGAGCTCCTCGGGAACGCTCGCTTCGGTCCCCGGGATCCCGAGGTCGGACGCGCGCTTGTCGGCCATCGCGAGGAGGCGGCGGATGCGCCCGGCGATGGCGTCCTTCGTCATCGGCGGATCCGCGTGCTGGCCGAGCTCGTCGAGCGACGCGTCGCGGTGCTGCAGCCGCAGCGAGCCGGCGTACTGCAGGTGGTCGGGGACCTCGTCGCCGAGGATCTCGAGCGCACGCTCGACCCGCGCGCACGCGGCGACGGCGGCCTGCGCGGAGCGACGGAGGTTCGCGTCGTCGAAGTTGACGAGACGGTTGGCGGTGGCACGGACCTCGCGGCGCTGGCGCATCTCCTCCCAGTCGGCGGTGGTGCGGGCGGCGCCCATCACGGTCAGCATCTGGCCGATGGCCTCGCCGTCGCGGATGACCACGCGGTGCACGCCGCGGACCTCACGGCCCTTCGCCGCGATGCCGAGCCGCGACGCGGCACCGACGAGGGCCATCGCGGCCTCGTTGCCGGGGCAGGTGACCTCGAGTGCGGCGGCACGACCGGGGTCGGTCAGGGTGCCGGCGGCGAGGAACGCACCACGCCAGATCGCGGCGAGGTCCTCGCGGTTGCCGGTGGTGAGCCGGTTCGGCAGACCGCGCACCGGGCGGCGGCGGGCGTCCATGAGGCCCGTCTGCCGGGCGAGGGTCTCCCCCGCCTCGAGCACGCGCACGAGGTACCGGGTGCCACGACGGGCGGACGCGGACGACCCCACCGACGCCTCGCTCCGCACGCCGTACAGCTCGGCGAGGTCCTTGCGCACACGGTGCACGATGATCCGGGTGTCGAGTTCGACCTCGACGGCGATCCGGCCCGAGATGACGTGCAGGCCACCCGCGAACCGCAGGATGGTCGCGAGCTCGGCAGCGCGGACCGTGTTGCGGTTCACGACGACCCGGGCCAGTTCGTCCTTGACCTCGGCAGTCAACGGCACAGCATCATTCCTAACGTTTCTTCTGGTGGGGTCCGCGTGCCCGGCGCACGTCGTGTGGAGCGGCCGGAGGGACGGTCACTCTCGGCCGAGGTCTCGGTTCTTCACACGCACGGCGACGTCGGGCATCCCGCGGAGGAGGTTCGCCAGCTCGGCGACGATGGCGACCGAACGGTGCTTGCCGCCGGTACAGCCGATGGCGATCGTAGCGTGTCTTTTGTTCTCGCGCTGGTACCCCTCGAACACCGGCTCGAGGACGTCGGCGTAGCGCTCGACGAACGTGCGGGCTCCGGGCTGGGCCAGGACGTAGTCCGAGACGGGTCGGTCGAGGCCCGTGTGCGGGCGGAGTTCCGGGACCCAGTAGGGGTTCGGCAGGAACCGGACGTCGGCCACCATGTCGGCGTCGGCGGGCAGTCCGTACTTGAACCCGAAGCTCATCAGGGTCACCTGGACACCCGTGAAGTGGTCGTCGGCGAACTGCTCGGTCACGGCGTTCGCGAGTTGGTGGATGTTCAGGTCGGAGGTGTCGATGACGAGGTCCGATGCCTCGCGCAGGGCAGCGAGCCGACTGCGTTCGCGGCCGATGCCGTCGAGGAGCGTGTCCTCGCCCTGGAGCGGGTGCGGCCGCCGCACCTGCTCGAAGCGCCGCACGAGGACCGCGTCCGTCGCCTCGAGGAACAGCACCCGGACCCGGGCCGAGGCGCTCTTGCGCACCTGCTCGACCGCCTGCTCGGGGTCGGTGAAGAACCGGCCGCCGCGGACGTCGACCACCGTGGCGATCTTGGGGATCTTCTCACCGGCGCGGTCCGCGAGCTCGGTGAGCGGCGCGAGCATCTGCGTCGGGAGGTTGTCGACGACGTACCAGCCGAGGTCCTCGAGCGCCTTCCCCACCGTCGAACGACCGGCTCCGGACATACCGGTGACGATGAGGATGTCGTGCTGCTGCGGCGATCGTGTCGGCGCTGGGACGCTGTCGGTCATCTGGGAGTGGGCTCCGTCGTGGCGGCCCGGGCGCGTCGCCCGGGGAGGTCTCGGCTGCGGGACAAGGGTATCGCCCGGACGCCGGGCTCGGGGCCCGTCATCCGGTCGGGTGCGGTCCGTCCGTCGGCCGTGGCCCGTCGGTCGGGTGTGGCCCGTCGGTCGGGTGCGGTCCGTCGGTCGGGTCCTGTCCGTCCGTCGGGTCCTGTCCGTCCGTCGGCCGCACGGGAGGCGCGGTGTGCGTCATGCGGGCAGGTGCGGGCCGTCGTCGGTCACCTCGGGGAGCCGGGCCGGTCCTCCGGAGCGGGTCGCTGCCGACTGCGTGGCGGCTGCCAGATCGGGCGCGCTGGCTGGGCCGGGCGCGCTGGCGGTGCCCGGTTCGCCGGCTGCGTCGGCCGCGTCGGCGGTGCCGGGATCGATCGCCGTGTCCGGCGCACCGGCCCCGTCGGGAGCGCTCGTCGGCGTCGGGCCGCCGGCGGCCTCCGGCGCGCTCGTCGGCGTCGGGGCGCCCGCGGCCTCCGGCGCGCTCGTCGGCGTCTGCGCGAGCTTCGTGACCACGGCCGCCGCAGTCGCCGGCCCGACGCCGTTCACCTCGGCGATCTCCTCCGCCGTCGCCTCGCGCAGCCGCGCCACCGACCCGAAGTGCTTCAGCAGCGCGTTCACCCGAGTGGGCCCGAGACCCGGGATCTCGGACAGCCGCGACCGGACGTCCCGCTTCCGCCGGGTCCGCTGGTGCGTGATCGCGAACCGGTGCGCCTCGTCGCGGATGCGCTGGATGAGGAACAGTGCCTCGGAGTTGCGCGGCAGGATCACCGGGAAGTCGTCGTCCGGCAACCAGAGTTCCTCGAGCCGCTTCGCGATCCCCACGAGCGCGATGTCGTGCACCCCGGCCTCGTCCATCGCGCGCTTCGCCGCCTGCACCTGCGGCTGTCCGCCGTCGACGATGAGGAGCTGCGGCCGGTACGCGAACCGCTTGGTCGGCTTCGAGCCCTCGACGACCTCGTCGCTGGTGACGTCGGGGACGTCCGGCAGCTCGGCGTCCTCGTCGAGGCGCGCGAGCCGGCGGGACAGCACCTGGTACATGCTGTCGGTGTCGTCGGTGGTCTCGGCGATCGAGTACCGCCGGTACTGGTCCTTGCGGGGCAACCCGTCCTCGAACACGACCATCGACGCGACGACGTTCGTCCCCTGCAGGTGCGAGATGTCGTAGCACTCCATGCGGAGCGGTGCCTCGGTCATGCCGAGGGCGTCCTGGATGTCCGCCAGCGCCGCGGACCGCGTCGTGTAGTCGGCGGAGCGCTTCGTCTTGTAGAGCATGAGCGCCTGCGCCGCGTTCTGCGCCGCGGTCCGGGCGAGCCCCGCCCGGTCACCCCGCTGCGCGGTGCTGAGCTTGGTGCCCCGACCGCCACGGCGTTCGCTGAGCCACTGCTGCAGCGCCTCGGCGTCCTCCGGCAGTTCCGGCACGACGACCTCGCGCGGGGGTTCCTCGCCCGTCGCGTACTGTCCCTGCACGATCTGCTCGATGAGGTCGCCCGTCGAGATGTCGAGTTCCTTGTCGACGACCCACCCGCGCACACCGCGGATGCGCCCGCCGCGCACCGAGAACAGCTGCACCGCCGCGGCGAGCTCGTCCTCGGAGATGCCGAACAGGTCGAGGTCGACCGAGTCGCGGAGCACGACCGCGGACTTCTCGAGCACGGCCTCGAGCGCGCCGACCTGGTCGCGGAACTTCGCGGCCTGCTCGTACTGCATCGCGTCGGCCGAAGCGGCCATGCGCTGCCGCAGCTGCGTGATCACCCGGCGGTCGTAGCTCGCCATGAAGCGCACGAACTCCTCGACCAGCGCGCGGTGCTCGGCGATCGTGACCTTCTGGGAGCACGGACCGCCGCACTTGCCGATCTGCCCCGGGAAGCACGGCTTGCCGGTCTGCATCGCCTTCTTGTACGACGAGTCCGAGCAGGTGCGGATCGGGAACACCTTGATCATCAGGTCGATCGTGTCGTGCACGGCCCAGATCTTCGGGTAGGGCCCGAAGTACTTCGCGCCCTTGATCTTCCGGTTCCGGGTGACCATCACCCGCGGCGACTCCTCGCCCAGGGTGATCGCCATGTACGGGTAGGACTTGTCGTCCCGGAACTTGACGTTGAAGGGCGGATCGAACTCCTTGATCCACGTGTACTCGAGCTGCAGCGCCTCGATCTCGGAACCGACCGTCGTCCACTCGACGCTCCGTGCCGTGAGCACCATGCGCCGGGTGCGCTCGTGCAGCGTCGGCAGCGGTGCGAAGTAGTTGCTCAGCCGGGCACGGAGGTTCTTCGCCTTGCCGACGTAGAGCACCCGGCCGGCTTCGTCACGCCAGCGGTAGACGCCCGGATCGGTGGGGATCTCCCCCGCCTTCGGACGCCACGGGACGGTGTCCGCCACCTACCGAGCACCCGCCTTCTGCTTCGCCTTCGGCCGCTTCTGGCTGGCCGTGCGTGCGCCGACCGCCTGTTCCTTGCCGACCCGCGCGTCCTGCGCGTCGAAGATCTCCTTGAGGAAGACCCCGGTGTGGCTCTCGGGCACGTTCGCCACGTGCTCGGGCGTCCCCGTCGCGAGGACCGTCCCGCCGCCGGATCCACCCTCGGGTCCCATGTCGATCAGCCAGTCCGCCGACTTGATGACGTCGAGGTTGTGCTCGATCGTGATGACCGTGTTGCCCTTGTCGACCAGGCTCTGCAGCACGAGGAGCAGCTTGCGGACGTCTTCGAAGTGCAGACCGGTGGTCGGTTCGTCGAGGACGTAGACCGTCCGGCCGTTCGACCGGCGCTGGAGCTCGGTGGCGAGCTTGACGCGCTGCGCCTCGCCCCCGGAGAGGGTCGTCGCGCTCTGTCCGAGCCGGACGTAGCCCAGCCCGACGTCGACGAGCGTCGCCATGTACCGGTGGATCGCGGAGATCGGCTCGAAGAACTCGGCTGCCTCGCTGATCGGCATGTCGAGGACCTCGGAGATGTCCTTGCCCTTGTAGTGCACCTGCAGCGTCTCGCGGTTGTACCGCGCACCGCCGCAGACCTCGCACGCGACGTAGACGTCGGGGAGGAAGTTCATCTCGATCTTGATCGTGCCGTCACCGGAGCAGTTCTCGCAGCGACCGCCCTTGACGTTGAAGCTGAAGCGACCGGGCTGGTAGCCGCGCGCCTTCGCCTCGGGCGTCTCGGCGAAGAGCTGCCGGATCCGGTCGAACACGCCCGTGTAGGTCGCCGGGTTGGACCGCGGGGTCCGACCGATCGGCGCCTGGTCGACGTGCACGACCTTGTCGAGCTGGTCGAGCCCCTTCACGCGGGTGTGCTTGCCCGCGATGTGCCGTGCGCCGTTGAGCTGGTTGGCGAGCACCTTGTAGAGGATGTCGTTGACGAGCGTCGACTTGCCCGAGCCGCTCACCCCGGTGACCGCGGTGAACACCCCGAGCGGGAAGTCCGCGTCGATCGACTTGAGGTTGTTCGCCCGCGCACCCTGCACGCTGATCGTGCGCTTGAGGTTGACCTTGCGACGCTCGGCAGGGACCTCGATCGCACGTCGGCCCGCGAGGTAGTCGCCCGTGATCGATTCGCGGTTCTCGATGATCCCCTCGTACGAGCCGGAGTGGACGACGTTGCCGCCGTTCACACCCGCGCCGGGGCCGATGTCGACGACCCAGTCCGCCGTGCGGATCGTGTCCTCGTCGTGCTCGACGACGATGAGCGTGTTGCCGAGGTCCTTGAGCTTCACCAGGGTGTCGATCAACCGCCGGTTGTCACGCTGGTGCAGCCCGATGCTCGGCTCGTCGAGGACGTAGAGCACGCCGGTCAGGCCGGACCCGATCTGGGTGGCCAGACGGATGCGCTGCGCCTCGCCGCCGGACAGCCCGCCCGCGCCACGGGAGAGCGTCAGGTAGTTCAGACCGACCTCGAGCAGGAACTCGAGCCGCGCCCGGATCTCGCGCAGGACGGCGGCCGCGATGTGCGCCTCGCGCTCGGTGAGGGTGAGGCTCTCCATGAAGCCGTACGCGTTGTCGAGCGACATGTCCGTCACGTCGGCGATGCTGCGGCCGTCCACCGTCACCGCGAGCACCTCGGGCTTGAGGCGCGTGCCGTCGCAGACCGGGCAGGGGACCTCGCGCAGGTAGCCCTGGAAGCGCTGCCGCTGCGAGTCCGACTCGGCCTCGGCGAACTTGCGCTCGATGTAGGGCATGACGCCCTCGAACCCGCTCGTGTACCGCATCTCGCGGCCGAACCGGTTGCGCCAGGACACCGACACCTGGAAGTCCTTGCCGGTGAGGATCGCTGCCTGTACCGAGGCGTCGAGACGGCTCCACGGGGTGTCCAGGTCGAACCCGAGGTCCTTGCCGAGGCCGGCGAGGAGCTTCTCGAAGTAGGAGTAGAGCCCGCTCGTGCCCGTCCACGGCAGCAGGACGCCGTCGCGCAGGGACGCCTCGGGGTCGCCGAGGACGAGGTCCGGGTCGACCGACATGCGGGTACCGAGGCCGGAGCACTCGGGGCACGCACCGAACGGCGCGTTGAACGAGAACGTGCGCGGCTCGATCTCGGTGAGCGCCAGCGGGTGGTTGTTCGGGCAGGAAAGGTTCTCGGAGTAGGTCCGGACCGCACCGGGTCCCTCGGCGTCGACGAGGTCGATCGCGACCGTGCCGTCGGTCAGGCGCAGTGCCGTCTCGAGCGAGTCGGTCAGACGCCCGAGGATGTCCTCGTTCGCGACGAGACGGTCGACGATGACGGAGATGTCGTGCTTGACCTGCTTCTTGAGCTTGGGCGGGTCGCTGAGCTGGATGCGCTCCCCGTCGACGATCGCGCGGGCGTAGCCGGACGCCGCCAGTTCTTGGAAGAGGTCGACGAACTCGCCCTTCTTCTTGGAGATGACGGGCGCGAGCACCTGGAAGCGCGTGCCCGACTCGAACTCCATGAGCTGGTCGGCGATCTGCTGCACGCTCTGCTTGCTGATCACCTCACCGCAGACGGGGCAGTGCGGGATGCCGATGCGCGCCCAGAGCAGACGCATGTAGTCGTAGACCTCGGTGATGGTGCCGACCGTCGATCGCGGGTTGCGGTTCGTCGACTTCTGGTCGATCGAGACCGCGGGCGAGAGCCCTTCGATGAAGTCGACGTCCGGGCGGTCGACCTGCCCGAGGAACTGGCGCGCGTACGCGGACAGCGACTCGACGTAGCGGCGCTGTCCCTCGGCGAAGATCGTGTCGAACGCCAGCGAGGACTTGCCGGATCCGGACAGACCCGTGAACACGACGAGCGAGTCGCGTGGGATCTCGAGGTCGACGTCGCGCAGGTTGTGCACGCGGGCACCGCGCACGCTGAGCGTGGAGGTGCTGTGCGGTGCCGTGCCGCCGGGGATGTGGAGGTCTACGGGCTCGCCGAAGGCATTCCGGCCCGACGTCGAGGTTCCGCGGTCAGAGGTGATGGTCATCGTCGTCGATTCTACGAAGCGGCACCGACATTCGGCCGCGATGGACGGTCAGACGAGTGCGTCGAGAGCGAACGCGACCCCGGCGGCACGCTCGCTCGCCACCCAGAGCCGGGCGGCCTCGGCCCGGTCGTGGGCCCTCGGTTCGGCCCGGACGACCGCTGCCGGCCCCCGGAGCTGCATCCAGCCCGACGGCCCCCAGTACTCGCCGGATCGGACGCCGTCGGCGATCGCCGCGTGCACGAGCGGGTCGGCGCCGGCGTCCTTGCCCTGGGCGTACAGCCGCTGCGCCGGACGGGTCCACGCCGGCTCCGATCGGGACGATGCGACGTCGGGACGCTCGGGTGACAGCAGGTCGAGCGAGAACCCGGGATGCGCGACGACGCTGGAGACCGGTGACCCGGCATCGGCGAGGCGTTCGGCGAGCTCGAAGCCGAACAGCATGACCGCGAGCTTGCTCCGCCCGTACTGGCGGTAACTCGAGTAGTGGCTCGCGCCGAGCGGGTCCGACGGGTCGAGCCGTGCCCACCGGTGTGCGATCGACCCGAGGTGCACCACGCGCCCCGCGCGGCGGTCGAGCAGTGGGAGCGTCAGCGCCGTCCAGGCGAAGTGCCCGAGGTGGTTCGTGCCCACCTGCAGCTCGGTGCCCTGGGCCGTCCGCTGCATCGTGCTCGCGCCCACCACGCCGGCGTTGTTCACGATCGCGTCGACACCCTCCGGCTGCAGCGCCGCGAGCTCGTCGGCGGCTGCCCGCACGCTGTCGAGGTCAGCGAGGTCGAGGTGCACGTGCGCGAGGTCGGCGCCGTCCACGTGGCGACGGATGCTCCGCTCGGCTGCCGCAGCGCGCTCGCGGCTGCGGGTCGCGAGGACGACGCGGTGACCGGCGGCGGCGAGCTGCTCCGCGGCGAAGTACCCGAGGCCGGCACTCGCACCGGTGACGACGACCGTGCGACGAGACCCGTCGCGCGCGGCGCGCGCGCCGGCGTCAGCTGACATGGCCCGCCGACTCCATCTGGCGGAGCGCCTTCTTGAGGTCCTGCACCTCGTCGCGGAGCCGTGCGGCGAGTTCGAACTTCAGCTCGGCCGCCGCCTGCAGCATCTGCTCGTTGAGGTCGCCGATGGTCGCTTCGAGCTGCATCGCCCCCTCGCCGGCGATCCCGCCGCGCTTGAGGTTCGGCGTCGGCGAGCGTCGGCCGTCCGCTCCGGGGCGACCTTCGAGCAGCGCCTTCGTGTCGTCGTTCTCACGCGCCAGGATCTCGGTGATGTCGGCGATCTTCTTGCGCAGCGGCTGCGGGTCGATGCCGCGCTCGGTGTTGTACGCCACCTGCTTCTCGCGGCGCCGGTCGGTCTCCTCGATCGCGGTCTTCATCGAGTCGGTCATCTTGTCGGCGTACATCAGCACCTGGCCCGAGACGTTGCGGGCGGCACGACCGATCGTCTGGATGAGCGACGTCGACGAGCGGAGGAAGCCTTCCTTGTCGGCGTCGAGGATCGCCACGAGCGAGACCTCGGGCAGGTCGAGCCCCTCGCGCAGGAGGTTGATGCCGACGAGCACGTCGTAGACGCCCTGGCGCAGTTCGGTCAGCAGCTCGACGCGCTTGAGGGTGTCGACGTCGGAGTGCAGGTACCGGACCCGGACGCCGGCGTTGCCCAGGAAGTCGGTGAGTTCCTCGGCCATGCGCTTGGTCAACGTCGTGACGAGGACACGCTCGTCCTTCTCGACGCGCTGGTTGATCTCCTCGAGCAGGTCGTCGATCTGGCCGTCACTCGGCTTCACGACGATCTCGGGGTCGACCAGGCCCGTCGGGCGGATGATCTGCTCGACGACGCTGTCGGTCACGCCGAGCTCGTACCGGCCCGGGGTCGCCGACAGGTAGACCTTCTGGCCGGAGCGCTCGAGGAACTCTTCCCAGGTGAGCGGCCGGTTGTCGAGGGCGCTCGGCAGCCGGAACCCGTGCTCGACCAGCGTGCGCTTGCGGGAGGCGTCCCCTTCGTACATCGCGCCGATCTGCGGCACGGTGACGTGCGACTCGTCGATCACGATGAGGAGGTCGTCCGGGAAGAAGTCGAGCAGGCAGTGCGGCGGTTCCCCCGCGGCACGGCCGTCCATGTGGCGCGAGTAGTTCTCGATGCCGGAGCAGAAGCCGATCTGCTCCATCATCTCGATGTCGAACGTGGTGCGCATCCGGAGCCGCTGGGCCTCGAGCAGCTTGCCCTGCCCCTCGAGCTCGGCCAGGCGCTCGGCGAGTTCGTCCTTGATCGTGGCGATCGCCCGGTGCATGACCTCGGTGTCGGCGACGTAGTGCGACGCCGGGAAGATCGACACGGCGGGCATGTCCTCGATCACGTTGCCGGTGAGCGGGTGCAGGTACGACAGCGCCTCGACCTCGTCGCCGAACATCTCGATGCGGATCGCGTGCTCTTCGTACATCGGGATGATCTCGAGCGTGTCGCCGCGAACCCGGAAGGTCCCTCGTGCGAAGTCGACGTCGTTCCGCTGGTACTGCATCGCGACGAACTTGCGGACGAGCTGGTCGCGGGAGATCGTCTGACCGACGTGCAGCGCGACCGAGGCGTTCATGTACTGCTCCGGCGTCCCCAGGCCGTAGATGCAGGACACCGTCGAGACCACCACGACGTCGCGCCGGCTGAGCAGCGAGTTCGTCGTCGAGTGCCGGAGCCGCTCGACCTCGGCGTTGACCGAGGAGTCCTTCTCGATGAAGGTGTCCGTCTGCGGGACGTAGGCCTCGGGCTGGTAGTAGTCGTAGTACGAGACGAAGTACTCGACGGCGTTGTTCGGCAGCAGGCTCCGGAACTCGTTCGCGAGCTGGGCCGCCAGGGTCTTGTTGTGCGCGAGCACGAGCGTCGGCCGCTGCACCTGCTCGATGAGCCACGCGGTCGTCGCCGACTTGCCCGTACCGGTCGCACCGAGCAGCACGACGTCGGTCTCACCGGCGTTGATGCGACCGGCCAGTTCGGCGATCGCCGCGGGCTGGTCGCCGCTCGGCGAGTACTCGCTGATGACCTCGAACGGGCGGACCGCGCGCGTGGGCTCGATTGACACTGCCATGCCCACCACGGTAGTCGGCACCCCTGACACCGGAGCCGTCTGCTCGCCCTCGGCGTATCGTCCACGCCAAGCACGCTCCGAGACCGCTGATAGGGACCCGGCATAGCCTCCGATCCGTTCAGCAACCCGACTCGCTCTCACTCCCCGAAGAGGCCCCCATGACGACGGCGACCCCCGCCGCACCGACGAAGGGCACCCCGTTCCGCGGACGCATCCGCGGACGAGTGCTCATCCTGCTGTGCTGCATGTACGCGATCTCGTACATCGACCGCACCAACATCTCCACGGCGCTCCCCCACATCACCGAGGACTTCGGCTTCAACGAGACGACCGCTGGGCTCATCGTCTCCGCCTTCGCACTCCCCTACGCCCTGCTGCAGGTCTTCGGCGGCACGATCGCCGAGAAGTTCGGTCCCCGGAAGGCCCTGTTCGTCATCACCGTGATCTGGGGTGTCGCCACCCTCTGGACCGGGTTCTCGGTCGGCTTCTGGACGCTCTTCGCCGCCCGCGCGCTCCTCGGCCTGAGCGAGGCCGCCGCGTTCCCCGCCGCCACCCAAGCCATGAGCCGCTGGATCCCCCGCGACCGCAACGGCTTCGCACAGGGCGTCGTGCACTCCGCGGCGCGTCTCGGCAACGCCCTCGCACCGCTCCTCGTCGCCTGGGTCATCGGTGCGACCGGCAGCTGGCGGTGGGCCTTCTTCGCGACGGCCGTCCTGTCCATCGCGTGGGCGATCGTCTGGTTCGTCTGGTTCCGCGACAAGCCCGAGGACACCGCCGGCATCCAGCAGGTCGAGCTCGACGAGCTCCCGCCGGTCGAGACCCGCGCCACCCGGCCGCCCGTCCCGTGGCGCACGCTGGCCCGGCAGATCTCCCCGGTGACCTTCGTCGACTTCGGGTACGGCTGGGTGCTCTGGGTGTTCCTCACCTGGATCCCGACGTTCCTCAGCGACACCTACGGCCTGCCGATCAGCCAGTTCGCCCTCTTCACCACGCTCGTGCTCCTCGCCGGTGTCGTCGGCGACACCGTCGGCGGGATGCTCAGCGACCGGATCATCCACCGCGGCGGCGACAGCCGGAACGCCCGGAGGATCGTCCTCGTCATCGGCCTTGGCGGCTCCCTCGTCTGCCTCGTCCCCCTCGTGATCGGGCAGGGCCTGGTCGTCGCGACGATCTCGCTCGCCCTCTCGTTCTTCTTCCTGGAGCTCTGCAACGCCAACCTCTGGGCCATCCCGATGGACGTCGCCCCGCAGTGGTCCGGCACCGCGTCGGGGTTCATGAACACCGGCTTCGGCATCGCCGGCGTGATCTCGCCGATCGTGTTCGGCGCGCTGATCGACGCCTCCGGCTGGCAGCTGCCCTTCGCCCTCTCCTGCGTGCTGCTCGCCGCTGCGGCCGTGGTCGCGTGGTTCATGAAGCCGAAGCGGCTCACGATGACGGACGGCGTCCTCGAGATCGGCGTCCCGAAGGCCGAGCAGCACGCCGGCTGATCCGCGCCGCGACGACCGCAACACGCTGCGGACGGGAGGCGCGGTGCCAGGCCGACGCGCGCCTCCCGTCCGACACTGCGCACGACGGGAGGCGCGGTGCCAGCCCGACCCGTGCCTCCAGTCCCCACGCGGTGCGGGCGACGCCCCATCGACGGACGCGCTCAGCGCGTCGACCGCGGCCCGACGTCGTCCGTCTCCCCCACGAGCGCATCGTCCGGCTCGACCGGCTCGACCGGCTCGACCCGCGGTTCCGGGGCGACCACCGGCACGGCACCAGCACCCGCACCCCGAGCAGCCGCCTCCCGCTTCCGCGCCCGCGCCGCCCGCTGCCCACGCGACGACAACGACGGCCGCCCCGTGAGCGGCACGCTCAACGGCGTCCACCGGAACAGCTCCGTCACGGCCACCGACAGCACGAGCACGAGCGCGTAGGTGACCGGCGTGAGCCAGGGCTGGGGCACGACCCGTTCGAGCCAGCTGTCGCCGTACAGCAGGATCCAGATCGCGAACGGGTGGCTGAGGAAGATGCCGAACGACCGGTCCGAGCCGTAGTCGACGACGCGGGCGAGCGCGCTCCCGGGCCGGCGCCGATCCGCCCAGCGCGCGCCGATCGCCAGGAACCCGACGAACACGGCGCTGCTCCAGAGCACCTGGACGGGCTGCAGGGGCGTGCCGGCGGCGTAGAGGGACTGCCCGAGACCGACCTGCAGCCACCACACGCCGAGGGTGAGCGCGCCGACGCCCGCGAAGCCCCAGAGGACGGCGCGGCGGTGCACCCGGATGAACCGGAGGAAGGCATCCGCGTGGTCGGCGGCGATCGCGCCGGAGACGATGAAGAACACGTACGAGAAGAAGAACTGCTTCTGGTAGCCGTGCATCCACGCGTCGCTGGCGGGGAAGTACTTGTACCCGGCGAAGACCACGAGCTGGAACACGAGCGTCACGGCGAGGACCGCGACGTGGTGGCCGCGCGTCCTCCGGACCAGCCACGCGATGACCGGCAGGAGCAGGTACACCTGCATCGTCACGAGCAGGAAGTAGAGGTGGTACCAGGAGACGCCGGTGACGATGCCCTCGGCGTACGTGCGCACGAGGTCGGGCACGTCGCCCCGGCGAGTGGCGCTGAGGAGCCAGGACGACGCCACGTAGACGAAGGACCACGCCAGGTACGGCACGCCGACGAGCAGGAAGCGCTTCGGCCAGAACTGCGCCATCGGCCGCGGTCGGAGCGTGTAGCTGTAGACGAGCACGAAGGCCGTCAGCGAGAAGAAGACCAGGCGGGTGAAGTGGAGCAGGCCGAGCAGGGCGTTCAGCGGGACGTCGGCGGCGGCGACCGTGTGACTCGTGGTGTGGACGCCGATGACGCAGGCGAAGGTCAGGATGCGGAGGACGTCGACCTCGTAGAGGTGCCGCGGCTTCCCCTCGGCGGTGCGGGTCGGCGTCTGCACCCGACGGTCAGCAGCGTCGACGGTGGGCGTGGCGGCGTCGGCGGTGGGCGTGGCGGCGTCGGTCACGGGTGTTCGGCCATCGTCCGCACCTTCGCCCGCTGGACCTTGCCGGTCGGCGCGCGCGGCAGGTCGGGCACGACGACGATCTCGACCGGACGGCGGAACCGTGTGAGGTGCGCCTCGGCGCGCGCGGTGAGGTCGGCGACCAGGGCCTCGGCGTCCACGGCCTCGTCAGGCTGCGGGATCACGTAGGCGATCGGCACCGCGCCGAGGACCTCGTGCGGCCGCCCGACGACCACGGCCTCGAGCACGCGGTCGTCGCCGAGCAGCACGTCCTCCACCTCGGACGGGTACACCTTCTCGCCGCCCCGGTTGATGACGTCGTCCGAGCGACCGGCGAGCGACACCCAGCCGTCCGCCGAGACCGATCCGACGTCGCCCGTGCTCAACCAGCCGTCCGCGTCGAACCGCTCGGCTGCACGACCGAAGAGGTAGCGGTGGACGATGCCCTCGCCGCGGATCCAGAGAGCACCGACCTCGTCGGCGGGCAGCACCGTGCCGTCCTCGCCCCGGACCTGCACCTCGGACCCGACCGGCACGCCGACGGTCCCGACGCGTGCGGGGGCACCGAGCGGCGTGGCGGTGATCTGCGACGCCCCCTCGGTCATCCCCCAGCTGACGACGAGCGGGACGTCGCCGAGCGCCTGCCGCACCGGATCGGGCAGCGGAGCGGAGGCGCTGCGGACGAACCGGAGGCCCTCGGGGAAGTCGAGCGGACCGGTCTTGGCGAGGACCGCGAGGATCGCCGGGACGGCGTTCAGCCAGGTGATCCGGCGCTCGGCGAGCAGCTCCCAGAAGCCGGTGCGACGGAACCGCCGGTCGAGCACGAGGGTCCCGCCGGCCACGAGGGTCGCCAGCAACCCGACGACCTCGGCGTTCACGTGGAAGAGCGGGAGGGAGTTGAACCCGCGGTCCTCCGGCGTGAGGCGGTTGTGCTGCGCCACGGACCGGGCCACGAACAGCAGCTGCGACTCGGGCAGCTCGACGCCCTTCGGGGTGCCGGTGGAGCCGGAGGTGAAGAGCACGACGGACCCCTCGCCGGGTGCGTCCGGGTTCTCGGACGGCAGGTCGCCGTCGCGGACGGCTGCCGGGAGGAACGTGGCCGCGTCGATCCCGCTCGCCGGCGCCCCGGGGACGGTCGCGTCCACGGCGCGGTCCGACACCACGAGCGAGGCGCCGCCGATCAGGTCGGCGAGACGGCCGGGTTCCGAGATCGGCTGTCCGGTGTCGACGGGGATCGCCCGCCGACCGGTCGCGAGGGCGGCGAGGTGCACGACCGCGAACGAGAGCGGATCGGCGAGGTCGACCAGGACCGCCCCGGACGGCGCGACCCCGATCGCGTCGAAGGTCGACGACCACGCGGACACCGCGTCCTCGAGCGCGCGGTAGGTCAGGACGCGGTCACTGCGCGCGTCCTCGAGGTAGCTGCGCTCCCCGTCCTGCGCCGCGCGGGCACGGATGGTCGAGCGCAGGTCGGGTCGTTCGCCTGCTTGCTGCACGGACTCAGAGTATTGCGGGATCCTATGACGGGTCCGAGGGGAAGCGGTGGAGCAGCCACTGCCACAGCGCCTCCATCCGCGGGAGCCCGTCGCGGCCGATCGGGGTCGTGTCCTTGATCGTGCGCGAGTGCGACTCGGCCGGCGACCCCACCGCGATGTCGGTGAGGATCGCGTGCGGGTCCTCGTCGGGTCCGGGCGGCGCGGTGTCGGTCCGGAACGGCCCGTCGGGACCGTCGAGCCCGAGCACCTTCCAGGAGCCGCGGATCCGCGGGCCGAAGACGTCGCGCACGTCGTCGATCGCGTACATCCGGGCGACCGGTGTCCGCCCCGGGCGATCCATCCAGGCCGCGTGCTCGCTGCCCAACGACTCGACGGGCGAGGAGAACATCAGCGCGCCCTGCACCGGCCGGATGTGCGCGATGTACGCAGCTTCTCCACCGCCCTGCGAGTGCCCGGCCACCACGATGTCCTGCCAGGCGATGTCCGAGTCGCCCTGGACGAACCGTCCCCACCCGCCGTCCGGGTCGTGGTCGTCGAGGTAGGCGATCGCGTCGCGGAACCGCGAGACGATCGAGCCGGCCGGCTGCACCGAGCTGAACCGTGACGGTCGAGTGCCGTCGAACCGGTTCCGCTGCACCTGCCCGTAGCAGTGCGGATCCGCCTCGCACGTCCCCGACAGCGTCTTGCCGAGGTTCCAGTAGTCGAGCCCGAGCACGTGGTACCCGTCGCGCAGCGCCGCGGACAGGAACAGCTGGTAGTCGGCGGGCCGGGCTCGGGTCGCCGGGAGGAACAGCAGCAGCGGGCCGCCGGAGTCGGTGCGTGCCGCGAAGTCGTCACGGTTCGGCTCGAGCCGCTGCCCGTTGATCGTGCCGAGGCGGAAGCGGTGGAACTCCCCCACCGGACCGTGCTCGTCGCCGCGCGGTCGGTCGGCTGCGGACACCCGGCCGTGCTCCGCGACCCGATCACCACCGAGGACGTTCGCCGCGACGAGCGACGCGGCGCCGATCGCCACGAGGAGGACGGCCGCGAGGACCAGGAGCACCCGGTGCTTCATCGGCCGATGCGCTCCCAGACCTCGTCGGCGGATCGGATCGTGTCGGCGAGGGTGCCGGTGGCGTCCACCACGTGGTCGGCCAGCGCCAGTCGGTCGGCGTCGCTCGCCTGTGCGGCGACTCGGCGCTCGGCTTCGTCGCGGGGCATGCCGCGGTGCTCCACGAGCCGCTCGATCCGCTGGGCAGCGGGAGCATCGACCACCACGACCGCGTCGAACCGCAGCGGCCGGCTCCCCCGGGCTTCGGCGAGGAGCGGCACGTCGTAGACCACGACGGCGTCCGGGTCCGCTGCCTCGGCTGCGTCGAACGCCGCCTGGGCGAGACGCCAGACCTCGGGGTGGGTGATCCCCTCGAGGTCCTTCCGCGCCGCGGCGTCGGCGAACACGATCGCGCCGAGTGCCGGCCGGTCGAGCGAACCGTCGGGGGCGATGACGCCGGGGCCGAACCGCTCGGCGACCTGCGCGAGGCCCGGGCTGCCGGGAGCGACGGCGTCGCGCGCCAGCCGGTCGGCGTCCACCACGACCGCGCCGTGCTCGGCCCAGCGGCCGGAGACGGTGGACTTGCCTGCGGCGATGCCGCCCGTGAGACCGATGATGCGCACACCAGGGAGCCTATCCAGTGAGGCTCCGGACCTCTGCAAGGCGATACTGCGTACGTCGACCGGTCAGTACCCGACTCAACGGCGTCCGACGCATGACGAGCACGAGACAGACGGTTGCAACGACCCCACCGATCCAGAAGATCACGGTCAGCAGCGCGTACGGAAGGGATGCGGCGACCGGGTCGATGGCCGCGGCGACAAGGTGCAGACCGACGAAGTGGGCGAGGAAGAGCCCGTAGCCGAGGTCCTGCATGTGCGCTCCTGCCCGCTTCGCGACCGCAGCGAGCCGTCCAGTCGAGCTGACGACGCGCATGCAGGCAGCCACGCTCACGAGAGCGACGAACAGGTTCCAAGCGGCGCGGACCGACCGGAGCAGGACCGCAGCCCAGAAGGACCGCGGCTCGTCGATGGTGAACACCGTGGACATGTACACGACACCGACAATGGTGAGGGAGAAGATCAATTGCGGCGTGTGGGTGCGGAACCACGCGGTGACCGCCTCGAGGTTCGCAGCAAGAACCGCCCCACCGACGATGTACAGCGGGTAGACGATGCAGAGCGCGGCGACGCGGAAGTCCGTGCCAGCGCTCGCTACTTCGAGGAACACAACGGCGAACTGGGCAATCGCCGCGACCGCGAAGAGAGCGATCGGACGTTGTGCACTCCGGTCTGCCAGAGCTCGGATCAGGGGTGCGAGAAGAGTCAGCTGGATCGTCACGACGACGAAGTACAGGTGAGGCCCCGCAGACCCGGTCATGATCGCGAGAGCGAGCCCCCAGGCCCCATCCGGACCCATGCCGTTCCCGATGATGTCGATCACTGCGTAGATGGCTGACCACACGAGGAACGGCCATGCGAGCACGAGCACCCGTTGCATGGCTGATGAAGTCGACGAGGACCGGGCGATCAGGAACACCGTGATGGTGATGAACAGGTACCGTCCGTTGGGCGAAAGCAAGAAGAGCGCTTCGGCCAGCGGATCACCTGCACTCCGGTCGTCGGCGAAGGGCTGTGCGTGGTTCAAGACCACTGCGAGGAACATGACGATCCTGAGCGGATCGAGGAAGTGCACACGAGACGATCCACTCACTGTTGCAGACGTCATGCGCCGCCTTCCTGCTTTACCTACACCTTACCTTTCATATTTTAGCATATCGCTCGGAAGTTCTTCGGTGAACGGCCGGAAGCCCGGCACCCCTTCTCAGGGATGCCGGGCTTCCGGTACGGCTGCGCCGCTCGATCAGTTGGTCGAGCTGAGCTTCTCGCGGAGCGCTGCGAGCGAAGCGTCGTCGGCCAGGGTGCCCTGACCGTTCGACTCGGTTGCGAACGTCGAGGACGACGACGACGAAGCGGTCGCCGGGAGGTCGAAGCCACCCTGCGCCTCGTCGGCGATGGTCTTCGCGACCTGCGCCTTGTGGGCTTCCCAACGCGACTGGGCGGCAGCGTACTGACGCTCCCACTCCTCGCGCTGGGTGTCGAAGCCCTCGAGCCACTCGTTCGTCTCCGGGTCGAAGCCGTCCGGGTACTTGTAGTCGCCCTTGTCGTCGTACTCGGTCGGCATGCCGTAGAGCGCCGGGTCGAACTCGGAGCCTTCCGGGTCCACGCCCTCGTTCGCCTGCTTGAGGCTGAGCGAGATGCGACGACGATCGAGGTCGATGTCGATGATCTTGACGAAGACCTCGTCGTTGACCGAGACGACCTGCTCGGCGAGCTCGACGTGCTTGTTCGAGAGCTCCGAGATGTGCACGAGGCCCTCGATGCCGTCGGCAACGCGGACGAAGGCACCGAACGGCACGAGCTTCGTGACCTTGCCCGGTGCGATCTGGCCGATCGCGTGGGTGCGGGCGAAGACCTGCCACGGGTCTTCCTGCGTGGCCTTGAGCGAGAGCGACACGCGCTCGCGGTCCAGGTCCACCTCGAGGATCTCGACGGTGACTTCCTGACCGACCTCGACGACCTCGCTGGCGTGCTCGATGTGCTTCCAGCTGAGCTCGGAGACGTGGACGAGACCGTCGACGCCGCCCAGGTCGACGAACGCACCGAAGTTGACGATCGACGACACGATGCCCTTGCGGACCTGGCCCTTGTGGAGGTTGTTGAGGAACGTGGTCCGGGACTCGGACTGCGTCTGCTCGAGCAGCGCGCGGCGCGAGAGGACGACGTTGTTCCGGTTCTTGTCGAGCTCGAGGATCTTCGCCTCGAGCTCCTGACCGAGGTACGGCGTGAGGTCGCGGACGCGACGCAGCTCGATGAGCGACGCCGGGAGGAAGCCGCGGAGGCCGATGTCGACGATCAGACCGCCCTTGACGACCTCGATGACCGTACCGGTCACGACGCCGTCGGACTCCTTGATCTTCTCGACGTCGCCCCAGGCGCGCTCGTACTGCGCACGCTTCTTCGACAGGATGAGGCGACCTTCCTTGTCCTCCTTCTGGAGAACCAGGGCCTCGACCTCGTCGCCGACCTCGACGACCTCGTTGGGGTCGACGTCGTGCTTGATGGAGAGTTCGCGCGAGGGGATGACACCCTCGGTCTTGTAACCGACGTCGAGGAGGACCTCGTCGCGGTCGATCTTCACGACGGTGCCGGAGATGAGGTCTCCGTCGTTGAAGAACTTCAGGGTCTTCTCGACCTCGGCCAGGAAGTCATCAGCCGAGCCGATGTCGTTGATGGCGACCTGCTTGGGAGCCTTGGTCGTGGTGGTTGTCATGTAGAGATTGCTCCGAACGGACATGAGTCGGGCCGAGACGGCGAGGGAGCGACCCCCTGGTCCGAACCGGATGCCGGTTCGAGCCGTCCTGGCGATGTGTTTGGTGAGCGCGGATTGCGCCGCACAAGTCTAACCGCAGCGAGCGAGCGCCCACAACCGGGCGTGTCGGATCGTGTCGGCCCCGATCGATCAGTCGAGCAGGGCGCTGCGGAGCGTGTCCAGACCGATGCTGCCGAGCGCGAGGGCCCGGTGGTGGAACACCTTGAGGTCGAACGACGCACCCTCGCGGGCGGCCACCTCGTCGCGGATGGACTCCCAGACGCGCTGACCGACCTTGTACGACGGCGCCTGCCCGGGCCAGCCGAAGTAGCGCGCCACCTCGAACTGCACGAACTCGTCGGACATGTTCACGTTCTGGCGCATGAAGTCGAGGGCGTACTCCCACGTCCAGGCGCCACCGTCGGGGTTCGTCTTCTGCAGGTGGACGCCGATGTCGAGCACCACCCGGGCAGCACGCATGCGCTGCCCGTCGAGCATGCCGAGCCGGTCCCCGTCGTCGTCGAGGAAGCCGAGCTGCTCCATGAGGCGCTCGGCGTAGAGCGCCCAGCCCTCGACGTGCCCCGAGGACCCGGACAGCTGCCGACGCCAGGTGTTCAGCTCGCCGCGGTTGTAGACGCCCTGGCTGATCTGGAGGTGGTGGCCGGGGACACCCTCGTGGTAGACCGTCGTCTTCTCGCGCCAGGTGCCGAACTCGGTGACGCCCTGCGGCACGGACCACCACATGCGGCCGGCGCGCGAGAAGTCGTCGGACGGGCCGGTGTAGTAGATCCCGCCCTCTTGTGTGGGGGCGATCCGGCACTCGAGGCGCTTGATCGGGTCGGCGATGTCGAAGTACTTGCCGTCCATCGCCCGGATCGACTCGTCGCTCGTCTCCTGCATCCACCGCTGCAGGGCGTCGGTGCCGTGCAGCACCCGCGCCGGGTCGGCGTCGAGGACCTCGATCGCCCGGGCGACGCTCGCACCGGACTCGATGCGGTCGGCGATGCGCTCCTGCTCGTCACGCATCCGCGCGAGTTCCTCGATCCCCCACTGGTATGTCTCGTCGAGGTCGACGACCGCACCGAGGAACCGCCGGGAGTGCAGCTCGTACGCCTCGCGCCCGACGGCGTCGACCGGCGTCGCGAGCGGCATCAGCTCGTGCTCGAGGAACTGCCCGAACGACCGGTACGCAGCAGCGGCGACCTCGGCCCCGCGGGCGAGCTCGGCCCGGAGCGGCTCGGGCACCGGACCACCGTCGTCGAACGCGGCGCCGTCGACCAGCTGCCGGAAGACGCCGTCCGCCGCGCCGGTGCGGGTGGCCTGCTCGGCGATGAGCGCGACCTGGCGACGGGCGGGCGTGACGTCCTCGCGCGTTCCCTCGAGCAGGGTCTCGCGGATGCCCTCGATCGCGTCGGGGAGCGCGTGCAGCCGACTCGCGATGTCCTGCCAGTCGGACTCGGTCGCGGTCGGCATGAGGTCGAGGACGTCGCGCACGGACTGCGCCGGGCTGGCGATGACGTTGAGGTCGCGGAGGTGGAGCTTGCGGTCGAAGGACTCCTGGACGAGGTCGAGCTCGGCGCCGAGGTCGGTCTTCGTCACCTCGTCGACGGCGTCCACCGCGTCGGCGGCGTCCAGCGCACGCTTCGCGGCGCGCGCCGCGTCCGCCATGGCCGCCGCACCGGCGGGCGACGTGTCGCCGTACTCCCCCGTCCGGCCCGGGACGCCGATGTACGTGGCGACGGTCGGGTCGAGGTCGACGAGGGTGGACACCCAGTCCTCGGCTACGCGGTCGACGGCGGAGGGCTGGCGGACAGGACGGTCATCGGTCATGCTCACGACCCTATCCACGACGGCTCACGACGAGGAACCTGCGGGACTGGAGGCGCGGTGCGGGCCGGCACCGTGCCTCCAGTCCCGCGACCGGTCGCGCCTCAGTGCGCGGCGGCTTCCCAGTTCGGGCCGACGCCCACGGACACGTCCAGCGGGACGGTCAGCTCGGCCGCGCCGCCCATGCGGGTGCGGAGGATCTCCTCGACCCGCTCCTGCTCGCCGGGCGCGACCTCGAGGATGAGCTCGTCGTGCACCTGCAGCAGCAGGTGCGACGCGAGCCCGCCGTCGCGGAGGTCGGCGGCGACGCCGAGCATCGCGATCTTCATGATGTCGGCCGCCGAGCCCTGGATCGGCGCGTTCAGCGCCGCGCGCTCGGCGTTCTCGCGGAGGACGCGGTTCGGGCTCTTCAGGTCGGGGAACGGGCGACGGCGACCGAAGATGGTCTCGGTGTAGCCGTCCTCGCGCGCCTGCTCGACGACACCGCGCAGGTAGTCGCGCACCGCGCCGAACCGGGCGAAGTACTCGTTCATGAGGGTGCGCGCCTCGGACTGCTCGATGCGGAGCTGCTTCGACAGGCCGAACGGGCTGAGGCCGTACGCGAGGCCGTACGACATCGCCTTGACCTTCGTGCGCATCTCGGGCGTGACGTCGGCCGGCTCGACCGAGAACACCCGGGCGCCGACGAACCGGTGCAGGTCCTCGCCCTCGTTGAAGGCCTGGATCAGACCCGGGTCACCGGACAGGTGCGCCATGATGCGCATCTCGATCTGCGAGTAGTCGGCCGTGATGAGCGTCGTGTAGGGCTCGGCGACGGCGAACGCCGACCGGACCCGGCGCCCCACCGCGGTCTTCACCGGGATGTTCTGCAGGTTCGGGTCGGTCGACGAGATGCGGCCGGTGCTGCTGCCGGTCTGCTCGTACCGGGTGTGGATGCGACCGTCGACGATCGCGGCGTCGAGCGTGTCCACGATCTGCCGGAGCTTCGTGGCGTCGCGGTGCTGGAGCAGCAGGCCGAGGAACGGGTGCGGGTGCTGTTCCTGCAGGTCGGCGAGGCTCGCGGCGTCGGTCGAGAACCCGGTCTTCGTCTTGCGGGTCTTCGGCATCGCGAGCTCGGTGAAGAGGACCTCTTGCAGCTGCTTCGGCGACCCGAGGTTCACCTCGTGCCCGATCTCGGCGAAGGCCTGCTGCGCGAGTTCGGCCGCGCGCTCCCCCAGGTCGTGCGACAGCCCGGTGAGCACCGGACGGTCGATCGCGACACCCGTGGTCTCCATGCCGGCGAGGACCGGGACGAGCGGGAGCTCGATGTCGTCGAGGACGGTGAGCGAGGACTCGTCGAGACGCGCACGCAGCGCGGTGGTGACCCGGAGCACGAACCACGCGTGCACGCCGACGTTCACCGGGTCGGTCTCGGGGACGAGCTGGTTCGGGTCGGCCGTGGGGAGCTCTTCGCCGAGTTCCTGGTAGACGAGGTCGGCGAGGGGCTGCCCCTGCTTGCCCGGCTGCGCGAGCCACCCGGTCAGGCGGGCGTCGCCGGCGATGCCGTTCACCTCGAAGCCGACCGTGGCGAGTGCCTTGATCGCGGTCTTGGCGTCGTGGAAGTGCTTCGGGGCGTCGGAGGCGAACCACGCCGACAGCTGCTCGTAGTCCTTCGCGCCGCTGCCGCCCGGGACGAGGACGGCGTCGTCGTGCGTGGCGATGCCGATCGCGCTGAGGCGCCCGTCGATGACCTCGACCGCGACGCCGTAGCCGTTCGCCGCCTCGGCCGCGTTGCGCCGCTCGAGCCAGTAGCCGAGCTCCTCGTCGATGAGGGTCTTGACCGCGGGCGGCGTCGGCGCACCGCTGTCGACCGAGCCCTCGACCGCGCTGGACTCCGACGGCTCGCCGGAACCCGCGACCTTGAACACGCGGTCGAGCAGCGTGCGGAACTGCAGCTTCGCGAAGAGCTCGCGCACCGCGGCCTCGTCGAGGGGACGGAGTGCGACGTCAGCAGGCCCGACGGGCAGTTCCACGTCGTTCACGAGCCGGTTGAGCTTCCGGTTGCGGATCGCCCGGTCCTTCTGCTCGCGCAGGTTGTTGCCGACGACGCCCTTGATCTCGTCGGCGTGCTCGAGGACGCCGTCGAGGGAGCCGTACGCCGTGATCCACTTCACCGCGGTCTTCTCGCCGACCTTGTCGATGCCGATGAGGTTGTCGCTGGTCTCGCCGACGAGGGCAGCGATGTCGGGGTACTGGTGCGGCTCGATGCCGTACCGCTCGTACACCTTGTCGCGGTCGTACCGGGTGAGCTCGGAGACGCCGCGGACCGACGGGTACAGCAGCGTGACGTCGTCGTTCACGAGCTGGATCGAGTCGCGGTCGCCGGACACCACGTAGACCTGGTAGCCCTGTTCGGAACCCTGGCGGGCGAAGGTGGCGAGGATGTCGTCGGCCTCGTAGTCCTCTTTCGTGACGGTGGTGATGCCCATCGCCTCGAGCGCCTGCTGGAGGAGCGGGATCTGGCCCTTGAACTCGGCCGGGGTCTCGGAGCGGGTGCCCTTGTAGTCCTCGTACTCACGCGTGCGGAACGAGAAGCGCGAGATGTCGAACGCGACCGCCAGGTGGGTCGGCTTCTCGCGCTGGAGGAGCATGAGCAGCATCGAGATGAAGCCGTGGATGGCGTTCGTGTGCTGCCCGTCGCGGTTCACGAAACTGTCGACCGGCAGCGCGTAGAAGGCCCGGAAGGCGAGCGAGTGGCCGTCGATGACCATGAGGGTAGGCTTTGCGGAGTCCGACACCCGGACAGCCTACCGACGCCATCCGACACGGGAGTCCGCCAGCGTGACCGATCGAGCTGCCACCACCGGGACCGTCGACGAGCGCCTCGCCGACCGTGGGATGGGCGAGCTCGCCGAGAAGATGGGCATGGTCATCACGGAGCTCACGGCCGAGCGCGCGGTGGGCACGATCCCGGTCGAGGGCAACCGTCAGCCCGTCGGACTCCTGCACGGCGGCGCCTACGTCGTCCTGGCCGAGAGCCTCGGGTCGATGGCCGCGAACGTGCACGCCGGTCCCGGCCGGTACGCGGTCGGCATCGAGCTGAACGCCTCGCACTCCCGGAGCGCCACGAGCGGCCTGGTCACCGGTACCTGCACGGCACTGCACCTGGGCAACACGCTCACCACGCACGAGATCGTCCTCACCGACGACCAGGGGCGGCGCTGCTCCACCGTGCGCATCACCAACATGATCCGCGAAGCCCGCTGACCCCGGCGGGCGTCACGAAGGAGTGACCCGTGCCCGCCACCGACTGGAGGATCGAACTGATCCTCGTCCCCGTCAGCGACGTCGACCGATCCCGCGAGTTCTACGAACGGATCGGCTTCTCGATCGACCACGACCAGCGCGTCTCCGACGGGCTCCGCTTCGTGCAGGCCACCCCGCCCGGGTCCGCCTGCTCCATCGCGTTCGGTGAGGGCATCATGTCCCCGGACGTCGTCCCCGGCTCGCTCAAGTCGATCCAGGTCGTCGTCCCGGACGCCGACGAGGCCCTCGCGCACCTGCGGGGGCTCGGCGTCGACGCGGTCGGGGTGGACGAGATGGCGTGGGGACGCTTCGTCTTCTTCACCGACCCCGACCGGAACGCGTGGACGCTGCAGCAGCTCCCGGCGCGCGGATGACCGGTCAGTCCTCGGGCGGGCGCTGCAGCAGCAGTCGGGCGTCGCCGAACCCGAGGCGGCGGTAGAGCGTCTCGCCCTCGACGCTCGAGTGCACCGACGTCCGCTCCGCACCGAGCTCGTCGGCGACGTCGAGCAACGCGGTCACGAGGCGGTTCGCGACGCCGGCGCCCCGCAGGTCGGGGTGGACGTAGACGGTCTGCACGTCAGCGGTCAGCCGTCGCCCGGGTCGGTCCGGCGTCGGGGGCCGTGCGACGAGCCCGAGCCACGCCATGCCGAGCACCCGGCCGTCGCGTTCGGCCACGACGCAGCGGTGCGTGTCGGGGTGGGCGGCGGCGAACGCCGACATCGCCTCGCGGTACTCGTCCGGGGTCACGCCCGGCGTCGCACCGCCTTCGTCGACGCTCCACCGCCATCGCAGGTCGGCCACCGCCGGCATGTCGTCGGGCCTGGAGGCACGGATCACCACGTCGTCCATGGCTCCACCCTGCCAGGTGGTCGGCCTGGTGCGCGCCCGGGTCGCTACTTCTTGGCGCTGAGCTGCTCGATGATCGCCTTGGCGACGTCGTGCATGGTCAGGCGGCGGTCCATCGAGGCCTTCTGGATCCAGCGGAACGCCTCGGGCTCGGTGAGGCCCATCTTCTCGTTGAGCAGGCCCTTGGCGCGGTCGACGAGCTTGCGGGTCTCGAAGCGCTCGACGAGGTCGGCGACCTCGGCCTCGAGCGTGATGATCTGCTGGTGCCGCGAGAGGGCGATCTCGATCGCGGGCAGGAGGTCGTTCGGCGTGAACGGCTTCACGACGTAGGCGAGGGCGCCGGCCTCGGTCGCACGCTCGACGAGGTCCTTCTGGCTGAACGCCGTGAGGAGGACCACGGGGGCGATGTGGTTCTTCGAGAGCTTCTCGGCGGCGGAGATGCCGTCGAGCTGCGGCATCTTGACGTCCATCACGACGAGGTCGGGACGGAGGTCGGTCGCGAGCTGCACGGCGGTCTCGCCGTCACCCGCTTCGCCGACGACGTCGAACCCGTTGTCGCGGAGGATCTCGACGATGTCGAGGCGGATGAGCGACTCGTCCTCGGCGACGACGACGCGACGGGGTGCTGTTGCAGTTGCTTCTGTGTCACTCACACCCAGAAGCCTACTAGACCTCGGAAGTGCCAGTTGTACGAGTGGCGGGACTCGAACCCGCACGCCGTGAAGCAGAGCATTTTGAGTGCCCCGTGTCTACCATTCCACCACACTCGCGTAGGGCATCAGGCTAGCAGGACGCCCGCTCGCGGACGTGCACCGGCCGGCACCGTTCTACTCGCGGGCAGGCGCACGACGAACACCGCGCCGCCCAGTTCTCCGTCGGCCCCGTGCGCGAGCGAACCGCCGTGCGCGACGGCGATCCCGCGCGCGATCGGCAGCCCGAGGCCGGCGCCGCCGGAGCGGGTGTCCCGAGCGTCCTCGAGCCGGACGAGTCGGTCGAACACGCGCTCGCGGTCGGCTGCCGGGATCCCGGGGCCGTCGTCCTCGACACGGAGTCGGGCCTCCTCCGGTCCCGCGTTGAGGCGGAGCCGGACCGTGCCGGTGCCCCCGGTGGCCCTCGCGGCGTTGTCGACCAGGTTGCCGAGCACCTGGGCGAGTCGGTCCGGGTCCACGTCGGCGTCGACCGGGTGCTCGGGGACCTCGACGCGCAGCTCCACGCCGGGCAACCGGATGCGGAGCCGCTCGGCCTCGGCGTGGAGCCAGTCGACGAGGTCCGTCCGGCGCCGGTCGAGGGCGATCCCACGGTCCAGCCGCGCCATCGTCAGCATGTCGTCGACGAGCCGAGCCGCCCGGTCGGCCTGCCGCACGACGTGCACCGCGAGCAGCTCGTTCGTCTCCGGGTCGTCCGGGCCGTTGCGCACGAGGGTGTCCGCCGCGGCCCGGACACCGGCGACCGGCGTGCGCAGCTCGTGGGCGGCGTCGGACAGGAACGCGCGGACACGTTCCTCGGCGGCGACGGCCTGCGCTTCCGCGCCCTCGACCGCGTCGAGCATCTCGTCGAGGGCGAGCGCCACCCGGCCGATCTCCGTGTCGGTGCGGGACGGCCGGAGTCGGCGTCCGCGGTCCCCCGCGGTGATGGACCGGGCGGCGGCGGTCATCTCGTCGAGCGGGCGCAGCGAGCGTCGGACGACGAGCACGACACCCACGACGGCGACGCCGAGGAAGGCGGCGGACGCACCGCCCATCACCCAGCCGAGCTGCGCCAGGGTCTCCTGCACGTCGCGCGTGCCGGCGGTCAGCGTGATGCGGGTGCCGTCCTCGAGGTCCGAGCGGAGGGTCAGCACGCCGTCGTCCTCGTGCACCGACGACGACGTGATGGTGGCGCCGGCACTGTCGGACGAGCCGGTGGTCGACGGAGCCACCGAGGACCGGGCCGCCGGTCCGGGCAGGCCCGTCGGGTCGGGTGGCCCCTTCCGCAACTGCTCGGGGCTGGGGCCGGCCTCGACCGCGGCGCCGTCGGGTTCGACGATCCGCACGGAGAGCCCCTGCGCCGACAGCCGGTCGGCGAGGTCGCTCGCGTCGAGCACCCCGACGAGCGCGGCCGCAGCGGACGCCCGGTCACGCAGGCGGTCCTCGACCTGGGCGGTCAGTCGGGCGCCGAGGACGGCCTCGACCGCGACGACGAGGGCCGTCAGCAGGACCGCGAGGAGCACCAGGATCGCGACCACGGTCCGCAGCCGGAGCGAGGTGGTCCGTAGGCGTCCGTCGCGCATCACGCCGCACCCCGGTCCACCGCGAGCCGGTACCCGAGGCCCCGGACGGTGTGCACGAGCCGCGGCCCGTGCGCCTCCATCTTCCGCCGCAGTGCGCTGAGGTGCACCTCGACCAGGTTGGGTGCGATGTCCTCGTAGCCCCAGACCTGGGTCGTGATCTGCCCCTTCGACACCGTCCGTCCGCGGCTCTCGGCGAGGAACCGGAGGAGTCGGAACTCGGTCGCGGTCAGGTCGAGCAGCACGCCGGCGCGGCGGACCGTGGAGCCGTCGGGGTCGAGCACAAGGTCGCCCACCTCGATCACGGACGGCACCCGTCCTCGGCGCCGGAGCACCGCCGTCACCCGGGCGACGAGCTCGGCCATCGCGAACGGCTTCACGACGTAGTCGTCCGCCCCCTCGGCGAACCCGCGCAGTCGGTCGTCGAGCTCGTCCCGCGCGGTGGTCATCACGACGGCGGCGTCCGACCGGGCCCGGATGCGGGCGGCGAGCAGGATGCCGCTCGGCCCGGGGAGCATCCAGTCGAGCAGGACGAGGTCCGGGGCGGTGCGGTCGAGGTCGGCGGCGATGGAACGGCCGTCCGTGACCTCCGCGACGGAGAACCCCTCGGCGCGGAGGGTCGTCACGACGGCGGTGCGGAGGGAGTCGTCGTCCTCGACGACCAGGATGCGGGCGGGTGCGGTCACGGCGGACACCGTAGGTCGGCTCCGCCAGCACGGAGCATGGAACGGCCTGGAGAAACCCTGTGCTCCACGAATGCTTCAGTCCTGCTTCAGATTCGAACCCGAGCGTCGTCCTCGTCGGCGGACCGACCCGGTCGACCGACGGACGAACAGGAGAACACCATGGAGAACGAACAGGGCACGAAGCGTCGCCGGACCCTCCGCGCGGTCGGGATCGGATCCGCAGCGGCGGCCGTGCTGGTCCTCGGCGGGATCGGGGTGAGCGCAGCAGTGGCCGCCCCCGCCACGCCGAGCGCATCGGCGACCGGAGCCCCGTCCGGAGCACCGAGCGGCGCACCGACCGGCGCGCCCACGGGCGGTCCGGCCGCGGGCCCCGCGGGGAAGGGCGACTCGACGGGCACCGCCCCCGGCTGCGTCGCCGGCCCGCTCGCCGACGGGAAGGCGCCGACGCCGTCGACGGACGGCACGGCTCCGACCCCGCCGAAGGACGGCACGGCACCGACCCCGCCGAAGGACGGAACGGCACCGAAGCCGCCGAAGGACGGGGAGGCGCCCAAGCCCCCGAAGGACGGCGAGGCACCCACCCCGCCGGCCGCACCCGACGCGGGCGCCACCTCGACACCGGAGCCGACGACCGGGTCCTGACCACCCCGCACCCGCCACGGGAGGCGCGCGCCGTCGGCCGACGGACCGACGTGTGCCGCGCCTCCCGAGCCGGCGGAGCCGTCCGCTCAGGGACGCTCGATCGCCTCGATCGCCGCCACCACGCCCGCCCGCCGCGGCGACCGACGCGGCAACGCCGCGAGCAGCGCCCGCAGCACCTGCTCGTCCGCCGCGCCGTCCGCGGTGCGTGCCCACGCCTGCAGCGCGTCCACCCCGCCGTCCTGGAGGAGCGACTCACGGAACCGGGACCGGACGCGGTCGCGCAGGTCGTCGACCCCGGGCGACGCGGACCCCGGCAGGACCGGTCCGGTGTACCGGTCGACGGCCTGGAGGCGCGCCCCGCGGTCGAGCGCGGAGAGGACCGTCTCGACGTCGGTCCGGATCCCCTCCAGGCGGTACGGCCTGGACGTCAGGCGCGCGTCGAGCGCGTGGTGGGCGAGGACACGTCGGAGCCGCACCACCTCGGCGCGCAGCGTCTGGACGGCGCGCGGGTCGCCGTACACGGCGACCGCGAGGTCCGCGGCGGCCAGTCCCTGCGGGTTCGCGGCGAGCACCGCGAGGATCTCCGAGTGCCGCTCGGACAACGCGACCGACCGCGACCCGACGTGCAGCGTCGCGGTGTCGGACCCGAGCAGGGTGAGCTCGGCGGACGGGGCCGCAGCCGGACGGTGTGCGGTCCGGGCCGAGAGCGCCGCCAGTGCGAGTTCGGCCTCGGCCGCCGCGGCCGTCGCCGTCAGGAGCGGCAGCGTGTGGCGTTCGACGGCGCGGTCGTCGCCCGTGATGTCGAGCGCGCCGACCACCGTGCCCGCGGCGTCGCGGAGCGGGACCGCCGTGCAGGAGAACCCCTTCACGGCCGTCGCGTAGTGCTCCTCCGCGTGGATCTGCACGGCGCGTCCGAGCCGGAGCGCGGTCCCCGGAGCACTCGTCCCGGCGCGTTCCTCCGCCCAGTCGGCCCCGGGGACGAACCCCATGCCCTCCGCGGCGCGCCGTGCGGATCGTGCGCCGTCCACCCAGACGAGCCGACCCGATGCGTCCGCGAGGGCGACGACGCACCCCGCCGACCGGACGTCGTCGAGCAGGAGCCGTCGGACGACCGGCAGCGCGGTGCCGAGCGGACCGGCACGGCGGAGGGCGTCGAGTTCGTCCTCGCCGATCGAGGGCGTCGGCACGGTCTCGGGGTCGACGCGGGCGGAGCGACGCCAGGACGCTGCGACGAGCGGGCGGAGACCGGACGGTTCGCGCATGCGCCCTCCTGTCCGGTCCCCGTCGCGTCGTTGCGATCGGTGCGGTCAGCCTACGTCCGGCACCCCGCTCGGGCCAGGGCCGGCGTTGACCAGGCCGAGATCCGCGAGCTCGGCGTCGTCCAGCATCCGGGAGCGGGTGAGGAACCGCTTGCCCTCCGGCACCTCGAGGGAGAAGCCCGCGCCACGACCGTCCACGACGTCGATCGTGAGGTGGGTGTACTTCCAGTACTCGAACTGCGACCGCGACATGTACACCTCGACGGGCGCGATGCCGTCGACCTCGAGCGCGCCGAGGAGCACGTCGCCCGAGCCGGTCATGAACATGCCGACGGGGTAGCACATCGGGCTGGAGCCGTCGCAGCACCCGCCCGACTGGTGGAACATGAGCGGGCCGTGCCGGGCGGCGAGGGAGCGCAGGAGCTCCCCCGCCGCCGGCGTCACCGCCACGCGGGCGGTGGCGGGCCGGTCGTCGGTGGCCGGCCCGTCGTCGGTGTCGGGCATCAGAAGAAGCCCATCGGGCCCTCGGCGTAGGACACCAGCAGGTTCTTCGTCTGCTGGTAGTGCTCCAGCATCATCTTGTGGTTCTCCCGTCCGATGCCGGACTGCTTGTAGCCGCCGAACGCCGCTCCGGCGGGGTACTGGTGGTAGGTGTTCTCCCACACACGCCCGGCCTGGATGTCACGGCCGGCGCGGTAGAGCGTGGTGGCCTCACGGCTCCACACCCCGGCGCCGAGGCCGTACAGCGTGTCGTTGGCGATCGAGATCGCGTCGTCGTAACCGCTGAAGCTCGTCAGGGCGAGGACCGGGCCGAAGATCTCCTCCTGGAAGATCCGCATCGAGTTGTCCCCCTCGAACACCGTCGGCGTGACGTAGTACCCGCCGGACAGCTCCCCGCCGAGGTCCGCCCGCTCGCCGCCGGTGAGGAGCTTCGCGCCCTCCTGCTTCCCGATGTCGATGTAGCTCAGGATCTTCTCGAGCTGGTCGTTCGACGCCTGCGCGCCGATCATCGTCGACAGGTCGAGCGGGTGCCCCTGCTTGACGGCGCGCACCCGGTCGAGCCCGTCCGCGACGAAGCCGTCGTAGATCTCCCTCGCCACGAGTGCCCGCGACGGGCAGGTGCAGACCTCGCCCTGGTTGAGGTTGAAGAACGCGAAGCCCTCGAGTGCCTTGTCGTAGAAGGCGTCCTGCTGCTGGGCGACGTCGGCGAAGAAGACGTTCGGGCTCTTGCCGCCGAGTTCGAGCGTCACGGGGATGAGGTTCTGCGACGCGTACTGCATGATGAGCCGGCCCGTGGTCGTCTCCCCCGTGAAGGCGACCTTGCGGATGTCCGGGTGCTGCGCGAGCGGTGCACCGACCTCGATGCCGAAGCCGTTCACGACGTTGAGGACACCGGCCGGGAGCAGGTCCCCGATCAGGTCGATGAGCACGTGGATGGACGCCGGTGTCTGCTCGGCCGGCTTCAGGACGACGCAGTTGCCCGCCGCCAGTGCCGGAGCGAGCTTCCACACCGCCATCAGGATGGGGAAGTTCCACGGGATGATCTGCCCGACGACGCCGAGCGGTTCGTGGAAGTGGTAGGCCACGGTGTCGTGGTCGATCTCCCCCGTCGAGCCCTCCTGCGCGCGGATCGCCCCGGCGAAGTAGCGGAAGTGGTCGATCGCCAGCGGGATGTCCGCGCCGATGGTCTCGCGGATGGGCTTGCCGTTCTCCCACGTCTCCGCGACCGCCAGGGCCTCGAGGTTCTGCTCCATCCGGTCCGCGATCCTGTTGAGGATGCCGGCGCGTTCGGCGACGCTCGTCCGACCCCAGGCCGGGAACGCCTTCCACGCGGCCTCGACCGCACGGTCGACGTCGGTGGAGTCACCGCGGGCGATCTCGGTGAACACCTTGCCGGTGACGGGGGTGGGGTTCTCGAAGTACTGTCCCCCGGCCGGCGGGACGTACGCGCCGCCGATGTAGTGGTCGTACCGGGAGCGGTACGAGACGAGGGACCCCTCCTCGCCGGGTGCGGCGTAGGTGGATGGTGACGGTGCGATGGTCATGGTGGACACCTTTCGACGACTCTGTCGGGGCGCTGGGTCCGCGCCTGCCCGAACGCTACGGCGGCGCAGGTTGCATCCGGTTGCGCCGCTTCGCGGCGCTTCGCCCTCCGCGCGACGAACCGACCGCTGCCGGCCGATGTAGCGTCGGACCGAGCAGACCTGACAGGGAGGAGTGCTCGTGGACTCTCGTGCCGTCCGCACGTTCCGCGTGTTCGTCATCGTCACCGCGGTCGTCGCCATCGCGCTCGGCATCGTCGCGATCGTCTGGCCGCGCCCGTCGCTCGTCGTCGTCGCGCTGCTGTTCGGCGTGTACCTCGTCGTGGCCGGCGCACTGCGGGTGTTCGCCGCGGTGCGGGGCCACGGCACGCCGCCGGTGTGGCGCTGGACCTCCGGCGTCGTCGGCGGCCTGGTCGGGGTCGCCGGACTCGTGACGCTGCTGGACCCCGCCGTCCCGCTCGTCGTCTACGCGGTGCTCGCCGGCGTCGGCTTCATCGTCGAGGGGATCGCGTCGTTGATCGGCGGCTTCGTGGGACACCCGGGGTCGTCGCGGGTCCCGTCGATCGTGAGCGGGGTGCTCTCGATCCTCGGGGGCGTGGTCGTGCTCGTCGCGCCGGGGCTCGCGCTGACCGTGTTCATGGTCTTCTCGGGCATCGCGCTCATCGTCGTCGGCGCTGCGGCCCTGCTGCTGCTCCCGCCTCGGGCGGCCGTCCGTCGCTAGCCCGGGTGGGCCGGACGCGGCCTCGTCGGTCGTCGGAGGGCTACGCGCTGCCCGTCCCGAACAGCAGCCCGAGCCCGTAGGTGACCGCTGCCGCACCGAACCCGATCGCGAGCTGCCGGAGCGCCCGACGCAGCGGCGACGCACCGCTCAGCACGCCGACCACCGCGCCCGTGCCGAGCAGGGCGATCCCCACGAGGAGCGCCGCGACCGCGATCGCCGCCCACCCCTCGAGGCCGAACAGGTACGGGAGCACCGGGATGATCGCCCCCGACGCGAAGAAGCAGAAGCTCGAGACCGCCGCGCTCATGCCGTTGCCGATGGCCTCGTGGTCGTCCACCGGCGCCGTGCCCGTCACCGCGGCTCCGCCGAGGACGTCGTCGGCGTGCTGCTGGGCCTCGGCCTCGGACATGCCCCGAGCCCGGTACACGAGGGCGAGCTCGTTCGCGTCGACGTCGAGGTCCGCGACCGCCCGGCCGGCTTCGGGGTGCGGGGCCGATGCCGTGAGGAGCTCCCGCTGCGACCGCACCGAGACGTACTCCCCCGCCCCCATCGACAGCGCGCCGGCGAGGAGTCCCGCGATGCCGCTCAGGAGGACGAAGTGCCGGTCCGCCCCGGACGCGCTCACGCCGATGATGAGCGCCAGGTTCGACACGAGGCCGTCGTTCGCGCCGAACACCGCGGCACGGAAGGTGCCGGACAGACGCATCCGCCCGCGGTTGGCGAGCCCGCGGACGACCTCGCCGTGGATCCGTTCGTCGGCCGCCATGCTCGCGGTCGCGTCGGCGTCGTCGGCGTAGGGCGAACGGTCCTCGGCGCGCTGCATGAGCGCGAGGACGAACACCGACCCGAACCGCTTCGCCAGCGACGCGAGCACCCGGGTGCGGAGGCTCCCGCGCTGCGGCCGCCCGACGTCGTCGCCGAGCAGGTCGAGCCAGTGCTGCTCGTGCCGTCCCTCGGCCTCGGCCAGGGCGGACAGGATCTCGCGTTCCTCACCGTGTCGCCGGGCGGCGAGGTTCCGGTAGACGGCGGCTTCCGCCCGTTCGTCCGCCAGGTAGCGGCGCCAGCGTCGGACGTCGGTGCGCTGGGCGGTGGGTCGGGACTGGAGGCTCACACCGGCCATCCTGCCCGCTCGCGCGACCGCGTGGTCACGCGGCCGCGGGGCGGAACGCGACAGGGCGCGGACCGGAGGCTGCGTGCGTCGCCGCACCGTGCCTCCCGTCCGCGCCCTGTCGGGACGCGACGCGACGTCAGTCGCGCACGTAGGCCGGAGCGGCCTCGGCGTGGGCGTCGCCCACGCGGTGCACGCGCAGGTCGTTCGTCGACCCCTCGATGCCGGGAGGGGAACCGGCCGTCACGATGACGCGGTCCCCGGGGGCGGCGAGGCCGTTCTCGAGGAGGACGTCGTCCACCTGCGAGAAGAGCTCGTCGGTGTGGGTCTTGCGCTCGACGAGGAACGAGCGGACACCCCACGTGAGGGCCATGCGGCGACGCGTCGCCTCGTTCGGGGTGAACGCGATGATCGGCAGGCCGTGGCGCAGACGCGACATGCGGCGGGCCGAGTCGCCGGACTCGGTGAACACGCAGAGGTACGAGGCCTCGGTGAACTCCGCGATCTCGACCGCGGCGAGCGTGATCGCCCCGCCGAGGGTGCGCGGCTTGGTGCCGAGCGGCGCGATGCGCTCGAGGCCGTGGTCCTCGGTGGACTCGACGATGCGGGCCATCGTGCGGACCGTCTGCACCGGGTACTCGCCGACGCTGGTCTCGCCCGAGAGCATGACCGCGTCCGCGCCGTCGAGCACGGCGTTCGCGACGTCGGAGGTCTCGGCGCGGGTCGGGATCGGCGACGAGATCATCGACTCGAGCATCTGGGTCGCGACGATGACCGGCTTCGCCATGCGGCGGGCGAGCTCGACGGCGCGCTTCTGCACGATCGGGACGGCCTCGAGCGGGAGCTCCACACCGAGGTCACCGCGGGCGACCATGATGCTGTCGAACGCGTCGATGATCTCCTCGAGCGCGTCGACGGCCTGCGGCTTCTCGATCTTCGCGATCACGGGGAGGCGCTTGCCCTCTTCGTCCATGATCTCGTGGGCACGCTCGACGTCGGCGGCGTTGCGCACGAACGACAGCGCGATGAGGTCGGCGCCCTGGCGGATGCCCCAGCGGAGGTCCGCCTCGTCCTTCTCGCTGAGCGCGGGGACGTTCACGGCGACGCCGGGCAGGTTGATGCCCTTGTTGTTGGACACGGTGCCGCCGACGACGACCTCGGTGCGGACGCGCACGCCGTCGGTGTCGAGCACGCGGAGGCGGACCCGGCCGTCGTCGATGAGCAGCGGGTCACCGGGCTTGACGTCCTGCGGGAGGCCCTTGAAGGTCGTGCCGCAGATCTCCTTCGAGCCGGGGACGTCCTCGGTGGTGATGGTGAACACGTCGCCGACCGCGAGGTCGTGCGGGCCGTCGGCGAACTTCGCGAGGCGGATCTTCGGACCCTGCAGGTCGACGAGGATCGCGACGGGCTTGCCGAGCTCCTCGGCGGCGCGACGGACGTTCTCGTAGTTGGCCTCGTGGACGCTGTAGTCACCGTGGCTGAGGTTGAGGCGGGCGACGTCGACGCCTGCCTCGATGATCTCCTTGACGGTCTCGTACTCCGACGTTGCCGGTCCGAGCGTCGAAACGATCTTTGCGCGTCTCAATGGATTCCTTCGTGGTGGTGGATGGTGCTTGGGTTTCCGCGCTGTGGGGCCGCGCGGAACGAAGCGAGGCCACCAGCACCCTATCGAGTGCCGGTGGCCTGTCGCTCACTGCTGGGTGGGCATCGGGTGGACGTCCATCGTCAGACCGAGATCGCCCGGTCGGTCGCCTTGACCGGAGCCGGGAGGATCGTCGAGCCCTCGAGGTACTCGTCGACCTGCGCGGCGGCGGCCCGGCCCTCGGCGATCGCCCACACGATGAGCGACTGCCCACGACCGGCGTCGCCCGCGACGAAGACGCCCGGCTCGTTGGTCGTGTAGTCGGCCTGGCGGGCGACGGCACCGGAGACCGTCACGGGCAGTCCGAGCTGCGGCGCCAGCGTGTCGGTCTCGGGACCGGTGAAGCCCATGGCGACGAGGACGAGGTCCGCCGGGATCTCGCGCTCACTGCCGGCCTTCGGGACCCGGCGGCCGTCGAGGTACTCGGTCTCGGCGACGCGCAGCGCCCGGACCTCGCCGGCCTCGTTCGCGAGGAACTCGACGGTGGACGCGAGGTAGTGGCGTTCGCCGCCCTCTTCATGCGCGCTCGTGACCTCGAACACGGTCGGGAACATCGGCCACGGCTGCTCGGACGGACGCTCCAGCGGCGGCTGCTTGCCGATCGCGAGGTTCGTCACGCTGAGCGCACCCTGCCGGTGGGCGGTCCCGATGCAGTCCGCACCGGTGTCGCCGCCGCCGATGACGACGACGTGCTTGCCCTCGGCCGTGACCTGGTTGTCGACGGTCGTGCCGGCGTTCGCCTTGTTCTGCTGCACGAGGTAGTCCATCGCGAAGTGCACGCCGGCAAGGTCGCGCCCCGGGATCGGCAGGTCGCGCGGGACCGTGGCGCCGGTGGCGACGACGACCGCGTCGTACCGGGACTTCAGGTCGTCCCAGGTGATGTCGCGCCCGATCTCGACGCCCGCACGGAAGCGGGTGCCCTCGGCCTGCATCTGGGCGAGCCGCGCGTCGATCTGACGCTTCTCCATCTTGAAGTCCGGGATGCCGTAGCGGAGCAGACCACCGATGCGGTCGTCGCGCTCGTACACCGCGACGGTGTGGCCGGCGCGGGTCAGCTGCTGTGCGGCGGCGAGCCCGGCGGGACCGGACCCGACGACCGCGACGGTCTTGCCGGTCAGGCGCTCCGGCGGGTGGGGCGTGACCCAGCCGTTCTGGAACGCCTCGTCGATGATCGAGACCTCGACCTGCTTGATCGTCACCGGCGGCTGGTTGATGCCGAGCACGCAGGACGCCTCGCACGGTGCCGGGCAGAGCCGACCCGTGAACTCCGGGAAGTTGTTCGTCGCGTGGAGTCGCTCGATCGCCTGCCGGCCCTCGCCGCGCCAGGTGAGGTCGTTCCACTCGGGGATGAGGTTGCCGAGCGGGCACCCCTGGTGGCAGAACGGGACGCCGCAGTCCATGCAGCGTCCGGCCTGTCGCTTGAGCGCGCCGGACTCCTGCTGCTCGTAGACCTCTTTCCAGTCCATGAGCCGCACGGGTACGGGTCGTCGGGCCGGGAGCTCGCGCTCCTGGACCTTCAGGAATCCCTTGGGGTCAGCCACCGGTCACCTCCAGAATGCGGTTCCAGACGACGTCGCCGTCCGGGTCGAGGCCCTCGTCGACGGCCTGCTGTCGGGTCTCGAGCACGGCCGCGTAGTCCCGCGGCAGCACCTTGACGAAGTCGCTCAGGTCACCGGACTCGAGCAGTTCGCTCGCGAGGGTCGACCCGGTCTCGGCAGCGTGCCGCGCGAGCAGGTCGTTCACGATCTCGACGTCGGCGCTGTCGAGCGGCTCGAGCCGGAGTTCACCGGACGCGAGCGAGTCGGTGTTCACGTGCTCTTCCCGCAGGCCGCGGACGTACGCGGTCCCGCCGGACATGCCGGCACCGAGGTTCCGACCCGTCTCGCCGAGGATCAGGGCGAGCCCACCGGTCATGTACTCGAGCGCGTGGTCCCCCACGCCCTCGACGACGGCGGTCGCACCGGAGTTGCGCACCAGGAAGCGTTCGCCCACGATGCCGCGGATGAACATGCTGCCCTGGGTCGCGCCGTAGCCGATGACGTTGCCGGCGATGACGTTCTGCGCGGGGTCGAAGCCACTGCCCGCGTCGGGACGCACGACGATCTCGCCGCCGGACAGCCCCTTGCCGACGTAGTCGTTGCTGTCCCCGACCAGGCGGAGCGTGATGCCCGCCGGCAGGAACGCGCCGAGCGACTGCCCGGCGGAACCGCGCAACGTCACGTCGATCGACCCCGACGGCAGGCCGTTCTCGCCGTGGCGGAGCGTGACCTCGTGGCCGAGCATCGTGCCGACAGCGCGCTCCGTGTTCCGGATCGGCAGGTCGAGCGCGATCGTCCCGCCGTGCTCGAGGACGTCGGCCGTCTGCTGGATGAGCTGCACGTCGAAGTGCTGCTCCAGCTCGTGGTCCTGGTCGCGCTGGTGCCGGCGGGGCTCGTCGGCGTCGAACCGCGGTCCCTTGAGCACGGGCTCGAGGTCGAGGCCGGACGCCTTCCAGTGCTCGACCGCGCGGTCGACGTCGAGGGCGTCGGCGTGGCCGATCGCCTCTTCGAGGGACCGGAAGCCGAGCTCGGCGAGGAGCTCGCGGACCTCTTGCGCGATGAACTCGAAGAAGTTCACGACGAACTCCGGCTTGCCGCTGAATCGCTTGCGGAGCTCGGGGTTCTGGGTCGCGACGCCGACCGGGCACGTGTCGAGGTGGCACACCCGCATGAGGATGCAGCCCTCGACCACGAGCGGCGCGGTCGCGAAGCCGTACTCCTCGGCGCCGAGCAGCGCGGCCACGACGACGTCACGGCCGGTCTTCATCTGCCCGTCGACCTGGACGACGACGCGGTCGCGCATGCCGTTGAGCATGAGCGTCTGCTGCGTCTCGGCGAGGCCGATCTCCCACGGGGTGCCCGCGTGCTTGAGCGAGTTCAGCGGCGACGCACCGGTCCCGCCGTCGTGCCCGGAGACCAGGACGACGTCGGCGAGGGCCTTCGTCACACCGGCGGCCACGGCCCCGATGCCCGACTGGCTCACGAGCTTCACGTGGACGCGTGCGGACGGGTTCGCCCGCTTGACGTCGAAGATCAGCTGCTTGAGGTCCTCGATCGAGTAGATGTCGTGGTGCGGCGGCGGCGAGATCAGGCCGACACCCGCGGTCGCGTGCCGGGTGCGGGCCACCCACGGGTACACCTTGGTCGGGGGGAGCTGCCCGCCCTCGCCCGGCTTCGCACCCTGCGCCATCTTCAGCTGGATGTCGGTCGCGTGCGTCAGGTACATGCTCGTGACGCCGAACCGCCCGGACGCGACCTGCTTGATCGCGCTCCGACGCTCGGGGTCGAGCAGGCGGTCGACGTCCTCGCCGCCCTCGCCCGTGTTCGACCGGCCGCCGAGACGGTTCATCGCGATCGCGAGCGTCTCGTGGGCTTCCTTCGAGATGGACCCGTAGGACATCGCACCGGTGTTGAACCGCTTGACGATCGACTCGATCGGCTCGACCTCGTCGAGCGGGACCGGCTTGCGGGCACCCTGCGCGAACCGGAAGAGGCCGCGGAGCGTCATCAGCTGCTCGGACTGGTCGTCGACCGCCTGCGAGTACTCGCGGAAGATGTCGTAGCGACGGGAGCGCGTCGCGTGCTGCAGCCGGAACACGGTGTCCGGGTTGAAGAGGTGCGGCGGACCTTCGCGACGCCACTGGTACTCGCCGCCGGTCTGCAGGCGCTCGTGCGAGAGGACCGCGCCGTCCTGCGGGTACGCCTGGGCGTGCCGCTCGGCGTTCTCCTTCGCGATGACCTCGATGCCGACGCCACCGAGGATCGACGAGGTCCCGGTGAAGTACCGGTCGACGAACTCCTGGCTGAGCCCGACGGCCTCGAACGCCTGCGCGCCGGCGTAGCTCGACACCGTCGAGATGCCCATCTTCGACATGATCTTCAGCACGCCCTTGCCGAGCGCCTTGATCACGTTCTTGACGGCCTGCTCCGGCGTGATGCCGCTGATCATGCCCTGGCGGACGAGGATCTCGCAGGTCTCCATCGCCAGGTACGGGTTGATCGCCGAGGCGCCGTAGCCGATGAGGGTCGCGACGTGGTGGACCTCGCGCACGTCACCGGCCTCGACGATGAGTCCGACCTTCATGCGCTGCTCGGTGCGGATCAGGTGGTGGTGCACGGCGGCGAGCAGCAGCAGGCTGGGCACCGGTGCCTGTTCGGCGTTGCCGTCGCGGTCGGACAGCACGATGAACTGCTTGCCGGCCTCGATCGCCGCGTCGACCTCGTCGCAGACCGCGGCGATGCGCTTCTGCATGGCCTTCTTGCCGGCGTCGACGCGGTACAGGCCCTTGATCGTCACGGTCAGGTGGCGACCGGACTCGGTCTCGAAGTGCTGGATCTTGGCGAGCTCGTCGTTGTCGATCACGGGGAAGTCGAGCGTGATCTGCTTCGCGTGCTCGGGGCCGGCGCTCAGGAGGTTGCGCTCCGGCCCGAGTCCCATGCCCATCGAGGTGATGACCTGCTCGCGGATCGAGTCGAGCGGCGGGTTCGTCACCTGGGCGAACTGCTGGGTGAAGTAGTCGAAGAGCAACCGGGGACGCTGGGACAGCACCGCGATCGGCGTGTCCGAGCCCATCGCACCGAGCGGCTCCGCTCCGGTCTGCGCCATCGGACGCAGCAGGATGCGGACCTCTTCCTCGGTGTAGCCGAAGGCGCGTTGCCGACGGGTCACCGAAGCGGGCGTGTGCACGATGTGCTCGCGGTCCGGCAGGTCACCGAGGTTGATCCGGCCGCCGTCGAGCCACTCGCCCCACGGGCCGGACGTGGCCAGCTCGCGCTTGACCTCGTCGTCCTCGATGATGCGACCGGCCTCGGTGTCGACGAGGAACATCCGGCCGGGACGGAGCCGGCCCTTGCGCACGACCTTGTCGGCCGGCACGTCGATGACGCCCGTCTCGGAGCCCATGACGATCAGGCCGTCGTCGGTCACCAGGAAGCGACCGGGGCGCAGGCCGTTGCGGTCGAGGGTGGCGCCGACGAGCGTGCCGTCGGTGAACGTGATGGCTGCCGGGCCGTCCCACGGCTCCATGAGCATCGAGTGGTACTCGTAGAACGCCCGGAGCTCGGGGTCCATCCCGACCTGGTTCTCCCACGCTTCGGGGACCATCATCGACACCGCGTGCGGCAGCGACCGGCCGGTGAGCGTCAGGAGCTCGAGCACCTCGTCGAAGGACGCCGAGTCGCTGGCGCCCGGGCTGACGATCGGCAGCAGGGGCGCCATGTCGCCGAGCAGTTCGCTCTGCAGCTGCGACTGCCGGGCCCGCATCCAGTTGCGGTTGCCACGGACGGTGTTGATCTCACCGTTGTGCGCGAGCGTGCGGAACGGCTGCGCGAGCGGCCACGAGGGGAACGTGTTCGTGGAGTAGCGGGAGTGCACGATCGCGAGCTTCGACGCGAAGCGCTCGTCGCTGAGGTCCGGGTAGAACGGCTCGAGCTGGAGCGTCGTGACCATGCCCTTGTAGACCATGGTCCGGCTCGACAGCGACATGAAGTAGACCTCGGTGTCGTGCTCGGCACGCTTCCGGAGGCGGAAGGCCTGGCGGTCGAGCGCGACGCCGCTCCACGACGCGCCGTGCACGTCGTGCCGGATCGAGGCGACGAACAGCTGCTCGAACGCGGGCATCGCCGCTCGGGCCAGGGTGCCGAGGACCTCGGGTCGGACGGGGACCTCGCGCCAGCCGAGGACGCGCAGGCCCTCTTCACGCGCCAGTCGCTCGACGGCGCCCTTCACCGCGTGCCGGTCGTCCTCGTCGACGGGCAGGTACGCGGTACCGACCGCGTACTCCCCCGCTGCTGGAAGATCGAAGGACACCTCGGCGCGGAAGAACTCGTCGGGCACCTGGCAGAGGATGCCCGCACCGTCGCCGGTCCCGGCGTCCGAACCGACCGCGCCCCGGTGTTCGAGGTTGCGCAGCGCACCGAGGGCGGCGTCGACGATGTCGTGCCCGGCCGTGCCGCGGAGCGTCGCGACCATCGCCAGGCCGCACGCGTCCTTCTCGTTCGCCGGGTCGTACATGCCGGTGGCGTCCGGGATCGCGGAGAACCGACGGTGCGGCGGCACGAGTGCCGCCGGGGACTGGGGTGGCTGGAGCGCCATGGGGAACCGTCCTCACGAGGGAGTGGAACAGGGACAGCGGTGGCCCGGTGGTGCGTTCCGCGACACGTGGGCGGAACTGGTGCCCGTGCCCGCCGTCAGTGAGTTGCCCTGGCGGCGTGCGAGGTGTCGGACCCGCTTGTGGTGGGTCCGGGAGGTACTGCTGACACTCGTGACCGATCGGGATCGGTCACGCAGGAGGGGTGCTTCCTACGCGCGGCCAGCGGTGCTGCTGGTGACCGGATCGGAGTCGGTGACGGCCGCCGGAGCGTCGTCGTCGGACTCTGACCAGGTGTCGTCCGAGTCTACCCCGGACTTCGAGCGGGGCTCGCGACCGGGCAGGTACGGACTCGGCTCCTTGCCGAGGTGCCGCTTGGACTGGACGAGGAAGATGATGATGCCCAGCAGGATCGCCGCGAAGGACATCCACACGTTCGTCCGGATGCCGAAGAACGTCTCGCTCGTGTCGACGCGGATGGACTCGAGGACCGAGCGACCGATGCCGTACCAGATCAGGTAGAGCGACAGGACCTTGCCCCACTGCAGGCGGAACTTCTTGTCGAGCAGCAGGATCACGACGACGCCGACGACGTTCCAGATGATCTCGTAGAGGAACGTCGGGTGGAAGAGCGTGCCCTCGGGCAGGCCCTTCGGGAACGCCGCGTTCGACGACTCGATCTGCAGGCCCCACGGCAGGCTGGTCGGCATTCCGAAGAGCTCGTGGTTGAAGTAGTTGCCGAGGCGACCGAACGCCTGGGCGAGCAGCACGCCCGGCACGACGGCGTCGATGAACGCGGTGAACCGCAGGCCGACCTGGCGGCAGCCGATGTAGGCGCCGACCGAACCGAGGATGAGCGCGCCGAAGATGGCGAGGCCGCCCTCCCAGATGTAGAGGAAGGACAGCGGGTCGCGCCCGGGACCGAAGTAGTCGCTGACGTGGGTGAACACGTGGAACAGGCGACCGCCGATGATCCCGGCGGGGACGGCCCAGATCGCGATGTCGATGATGATCCAGCGCTCGACGCCGCGCGCGTTGAGCCGGCGGTTCGCGAGGATGACCGCGGCGACGATCCCGAGCAGGATGCAGATCGCGTAGGCGTGGATGCGGAAGTCGAGCGGCAGCGACCAACCGAACGCGTCGCGCAGCCAGGCGGTCAGGTCGAAGTACTGCCACGCGGTGCTCGGGCTCGGGATGCTCAGGAGGGGCATGGAGGTGCTGTCGCCTTTCGGTGCTGGCTGGGCGCGGTGCCGACGTGCCGTCGGCCCCGCTCACTGTAGCGCGGGAGGTGCGTGCGGCAGGAACCGAGGGGCCGGTCCTGTGGAAACTGTGACCGACGCCAGGCGCGGTGCGGGGCGGACGCGTCGCTCACCCGCACCGCGGTGCAGGTGGGCCGACGGGGTCGCCGGCACCGCGCCTCCTGGACGTCAGCGGCGCTGCGCGCCCGAGGTGAGGTCGGCTGCCCGGTCGGCCACGCCCTGCACGCCGAGGTCCGCGAGGGCCCGGACGAAGGCGGAGCCGATGATGGCGCCGTCGGCGTACTCGAGGACCTCGCCGACCTGCTCCGCCGTCGAGATGCCGAGACCGACGCACGTGCGCTCGACCCCGGCGTCGCGGAGCCGCGACACGACGGTGCGGGCTGCGACGTCGACGCCCTCGCGCGCGCCGGTGACGCCCATCGTGGAGACGGCGTAGACGAACCCGCGGCTGGACCGGACCGCCTGCTGCATGCGCGTGTCCGACGAGGACGGGGCCGCGAGGAACACCCGGTCCAGGCCGGTGCGCTCCGACTCGCGGATCCACTCGGCGCCCTCGTCGGGGATGAGGTCCGGCGTGATGAGCCCGGCGGCACCCGCGGCGACGAGGTCGTCGGCGAACCGCTCGACGCCGTACCGGAGCACCGGGTTCCAGTAGGTCATCACGAGCACGGGCACGTTCGCCCGCTCGGTGATCTGGTGCACGGCGTCGAAGACCTGCGCGACGCGGAAGCCGTTCGCCAGGCTCTCCTCTGCCGCCCGCTGGATGACCGGGCCGTCCATCACCGGGTCGGAGTACGGCAGGCCGAGCTCGATGACGTCGACGCCGTTCTCGGCCAGGGCCACGGCGGCGTCGACGCTCGTCTGCACGTCGGGGTAGCCGGCGGGCAGGTAGCCGACGACGGCCCCCGCGCGCTCGGCGTTGGCGGTGTCGATCGTCGTCGCGACCGTCTGGTTCGCGGTCACAGCTGCACCGCGTTCTCGTCGAGGATGCCGAAGTAGCGACTGGCGGACGCGACGTCCTTGTCGCCGCGGCCGGACAGGTTGACGAGGATGACGCCCTCTGGGCCGAGCTCCTTGCCGAGCTTGATCGCCCCGGCGAGGGCGTGCGACGACTCGATCGCCGGCAGGATGCCCTCGGTGCGGCTCAGCAGGCGGAAGGCCTCCATCGCCTCGTCGTCGGTGATCGGCTCGTACTTCGCACGCCCGATCGAGGCGAGGTAGGCGTGCTCCGGCCCGACGCTCGGGTAGTCGAGCCCGGCGGAGATGCTGTGGCTCTCGATCGTCTGGCCGTCCTCGTCCTGCATGAGGTAGGACTTCGTGCCCTGGAGGACGCCCTCGCGACCGAGCGTGATGCTCGCGGCGTGCCGACCGGTCTCGACGCCGTCGCCACCGGCCTCGAAGCCGTGCAGCGCGACGGACTCGTCGTCGAGGAAGGCCTCGAAGATGCCCATGGCGTTCGAGCCGCCGCCGACGCACGCGGCGACCGCGTCGGGCAGGCGTCCGACCCGGTCGAGGACCTGCTGGCGGGCCTCTTCGCCGATGACCTTGTGGAACTCGCGCACCATCTCGGGGAACGGGTGCGGGCCGGCGACGGTGCCGAGCAGGTAGTGCGTGGAGTCGACGTTGGCGACCCAGTCGCGCAGGGCGTCGTTGATGGCGTCCTTCAGCGTGCGGGAGCCGGTCTCGACCGGGATCACCTCGGCACCGAGCAGGCGCATCCGGGCGACGTTCAACGCCTGACGCTCGGTGTCGACGGCGCCCATGTAGACGACGCAGTCCATGCCGAACAGCGCCGCCGCGGTGGCCGTCGCCACGCCGTGCTGGCCGGCGCCGGTCTCGGCGATGAGGCGCGTCTTGCCGAGGCGCTTGGCCACGAGGGCCTGACCGAGCACGTTGTTGATCTTGTGCGAGCCGGTGTGGTTGAGGTCCTCGCGCTTGAGGATGATCCGGGCACCGCCGGCGTGCTTGGCGAACCGGGGCACCTCGGTGATGATCGAGGGTCGCCCGGTGTAGTCGCGCTGGAGCGTGTCGAGCTCGTCGCGGAAGGCCGGGTCCGCCCAGGCCTCGCGGAACGCCGCTTCGAGTTCGTCGAGCGCGAGGACGAGCGACTCGGGGACGAACCGCCCGCCGAAGTCGCCGAAGTACGGTCCGTGCAGGTCGCGGAGTGAGGTCACGATGGGTCTCCCGGGACGCGCCCGGCGAACCGGGCTGGGATGGATGCTGTCGTCGGTCAGTCGCGGTCGGCGGCCGCGATGAACGACGCGAGTGTGGCAGCGGGGTCGTCGCCCGTCACGAGCGCCTCTCCCACCAGGACGACGTCGGCGCCGGCGGCACGGTAGTGCGCGACGTCGGCCGGACCGGCGACCGCGGACTCGGCGACGCGCACGACCCCGTCGGGGATGCGGTCGGCGAGCGATCCGAACAGGTCGCGGTCGAGCGAGAAGTCGGTCAGGTCGCGGGCGTTCACCCCGAGGATCCGGGCGCCGGCGTCGAGGCCGCGCGAGACCTCGTCCGCCGAGTGCGCCTCGACCAGGACGCGCATGCCGAGTTCTTCCGCCAGGGTGTGGAGCTCGACCAGCTGCTGCTGCTCGAGCGCCGCCACGATGAGCAGGACGACGTCGGCACCGGACGCCCGGGCCTCGATCACCTGGTACGGGTCGGCGATGAAGTCCTTGCGGAGGACGGGGACGCCCACCCGCGCCTTGACCGCTTCGAGGTCGGCGAGGCTGCCGAGGAACTTGCGCCCCTCGGTCAGGACGCTGATCGTCGAGGCACCGCCGCGCTCGTAGTCGGCGGCGAGGGACGCGGGGTCCTCGATCGGGGCCATGGACCCGCGGGACGGGCTGGCACGCTTGACCTCGGCGAGGATCTTCACCCGGTCGCCGGGGGCCAGGAACGTGAGGGCGTCGAGCGGGGACGCGACGCGGTCCAGGTCGCGTTCGACGTCCGCGTACGGACGGTCGACGCGACGGGCCGCGGCGTCCTCGAGCGCGCCCGCGACGAGGGTCTCGAGCACGTTCGGCATGCCGGACCTACTCGGAGTGGTGCTTGGGGACGAACTTCGGGCCGTCGACGCCGTAGCCCGCCTTCTTCATGACGCCACCGACGATGAGGCCGATGAGCACCACGCCGGCGGAGGCCCAGACGCCCCACGGCTGGTCGAACCAGAAGAACAGCGTGCCGGCCGCGAATCCGATCAGCATGATCACGACGGCGGTCCAGGCTGCCGGCGAGTGGCCTTCGCCGAGTTCTGCGGGCTCAGTGTTGCTCACGGTGCTCCTCGTTCTGCTTCGACGCCGTCGTTCGACCGGCGTCCGTTCGATCCTACCGTGTCGTCCGGGGCCGCTCCGGCAGCGTCCGCGCTCGCGTCGTCGGGGCCCGCGGCTGTGCTGTCGGGGCCCGCGGCTGCGCTGTCGGGGCCTGCGACCGCGTCCGAGGTCGGGTCGACACCGGCGCTCAGGTCGTCCCAGTCCACGACGGCGTCACGCTCGACCGGCGCCACCGCACGGGCATCCGCCGCCGCACCCGCGGTGGCCGCACCGTACTTCCGGCTCGGCCCCGGCCAGGACCGCTGCACGACGAGCACGACGACCCCGAGCGCCATCGCGAGCACGCCGCCGACGATGCCGACGACCGGCCACGCCGACACGTCCACGCTCGACACGGCCCGGCGGACGGCGGACAGGTCCGCGACGCCCGCGACCTCGCCCACGGCACCCTTCGCTGCGGCGACCGGGTCGGCCAGGGCGGTGATGCCGGACACCACCACGCCGACGCCGAGCAGGATCTCGACGGCGGCGAGCACGATCCGGACGACCCGACCGGCGATGGTCATCGCCAGGAAGAGCGCGAGGCTCGCGATCGCCAGGGCGGTGTACTGCGGGACCGCGGCCGCACCGTCGGCGTCCACCTTCGCGGCGACGGCAGCGCCCGCGTGGAGGTGGACCGTGAACCAGGTCTGCGTCCACGAGAGCATGATGATGCCCGCGACGGCAAGGCCGGCGACGACGACGAGCGGCCGGGAACGGCGGGCCGTCACGAGTGCACCCCGCGCATCCGGTTCGCGGTCGCGATGGCACGCAGCGGTGCCGCGGCCTTGTTCACGGCCTCGATGTGCTCGGTCTCGGGGTCGGAGTCGGCCACGAGCCCGGCCCCGGCCTGCACGCGTGCCACACCGTCCTTGATGAGGGCGCTGCGGATCGCGATCGCGAGGTCGGCGTCGCCGGCGAAGTCGAAGTAGCCGACCACGCCCGCGTAGGCACCGCGCTTCGCGGGTTCGAGCTCGTCGATGATCTCGAGCGCCCGCGGCTTCGGCGCCCCGGAGAGGGTGCCGGCCGGGAAGGTCGCCCGGAACACGTCGATCGCCGAGGCCCCGGGCCGCACGGCGCCCTCGACGCTCGACACCAGGTGCATGATGTGGCTGAACCGCTCGACCGTCATGAACTCGGTCACGGCGACCGTGCCCGGCTCGCAGACCTTCTGCAGGTCGTTGCGCGCCAGGTCGACGAGCATGAGGTGCTCGGCGCGCTCCTTCGGGTCCTCGAGCAGGTCCTCGCCGAGACGGACGTCCGCCTCGGGTGTGGCGCCGCGCGGACGCGACCCGGCGATCGGGTGGGTGATCGCCCGGCCGTCCTGCACCTTGACCAGGGCCTCGGGCGAGGCGCCGACGATCCAGAAGCGCTCGTCCGCGGTGTCCGCCAACGACAGGAAGTACATGTACGGGCTCGGGTTGAGCGTCCGCAGCACGCGGTAGACGTCGAGGGGATCCGCGGTGACCTCGTGGTCGAAGCGCTGCGAGATGACGACCTGGAAGACGTCCCCGTCGCGGATGAAGCCCTTCGACCGCTCGACGGCCGCCATGTAGTCCGCGGGGGTGGACCGGTGGGTCGGCGTCGGCTCGGCGATGTCGAACGCCTCGGCGACGGTGGCGGCGGAGGGCTGCACGAGGTCGGCCTGCATCCGGTCGAGTCGCGCCTGGGCGTCCGCCCACAGCGCCTCGGCGTCGTCGACACCGTCGTTCAGCACGCTGGCGACGAGGAGGACGAGCCCGGTGCGGTGGTCGAGCGCGGCGAGCTCGGACACGAACGCGAGGGCCTGCCCCGGCACGTCGAAGTCGGCCGGCGGCACGTTGGGCAGGTGCTCGAGCTGACGGACGGCCTCCCAGCCGATGAACCCGACGGTGCCACCGACGAGCGGCGGGGTGCCGGGGATCCGCGGGGTCGCCCAGCGCTCGTGCAGCCGCGCCAGGACCTCGAGCGGCTCGCCGTCGAGCGAGTCGACGGCGCGGGACGCCGGGATGCCGGTGTCGATCCACGCGGCGCGGTCGCCGTCCTGGGTGAGCACGCCGAAGCTGCGCACCCCGACGAAGGACCAGCGCGACCAGAGGCCGCCCTGCCCGGCGGACTCGAGCAGGAAGGTACCGGGCCGGCCGTCGGCGAGCTTCCGGTAGACACCGACCGGCGTCTCGCTGTCGGCGTAGAGCGCGCGCACGACGGGGACGACGCGGTGGGCGTCGAGCAGGGCGTCGAACTCCGGACGGGAGGTCGTGTGCGGCGTGTCGGAGCGCGTCGCGGTGCTCATCGGGTCTCCTCCACGGCCCCACCAGCGAGAGCAGACGGCGCACCAGCGAGGTCGGACGGCGCACCAGCGAGATCGGACGCGGCGCCGTCGGGCGCGGACGCCGTCACGGGCTCGAGGGGGTCGACGTCGAAGCAGCGGTGCGCGCCGGTGTGGCACGCGGCACCGACCTGTTCGACGGTCACGAGGAGCGTGTCCGCGTCGCAGTCGAACGCCGCCCCGCGCACGTACTGCGCGTGCCCCGAGGTGTCGCCCTTGCGCCAGTACTCGTTCCGGGACCGCGACCAGAAGGTCACCCGTCCCTCGGTCAGGGTGCGGCGCAGGGCTTCTCGGTCCATGTAGCCGAGCATGAGGACGTCCTTCGACGACTCCTCTTGCACGATGGCGGGGAGCAGCCCGTCCGCACCGAACCGCGCGCGGTCGAGGACCGCGTCCGTGCTGGTGCTGGTGCTGTCGGTCATGAGACTCCTAGCCTACGGCGGCGGATCAGCGGACGGCGTGCCCGGTCGCGCGCAGCGCGGCCTTCACGTCACCGATGGTCATCTCGCCACGGTGGAAGACGCTGGCGGCGAGGACGGCATCCGCGCCCGCCTCGATCGCGGGGGCGAAGTGCTCGAGCCGACCCGCGCCTCCCGAAGCGATGACCGGGACCGACGCGACCGCGCGCACCGCTGCCACGAGCTCGACGTCGAACCCGTTCTTCGTGCCGTCCGCGTCGATCGAGTTGACGAGGAGCTCCCCCGCGCCGCGCTCGACGGCCTCGCGCGCCCACGCGAGCGCGTCGAGGTCAGACTCGGTCCGTCCGCCGTGGGTCGTCACGACGAAGCCCGACGGCATCCGGTCGGACCGCTTGATGTCCAGGGAGAGCACGACGGCCTGCGCGCCGAACCGGTCCGCGATCTCGCCGACGAGGTCCGGACGCGCGATCGCGGCGCTGTTCACGCCGATCTTGTCCGCACCGCACTGCTGCAGTCGCGACACGTCGTCGACGCTCCGGACGCCGCCACCGACGGTGAGCGGGATGAACACCTGCTCGGCCGTGCGCGTCACCGTGTCGTACATCGTCGCGCGGTTCTCGACCGTGGCACCCACGTCGAGGAAGGTCAGCTCGTCCGCGCCCTGCTCGTAGTAGCGCGCGGCGAGCTCGACCGGGTCACCGGCGTCCTGCAGGTCCAGGAAGTTGACGCCCTTGACGACCCGGCCGCCCTTGACGTCCAGGCAGGGGATGACCCGGACGGAGACCCCGGTCACAGTCGTGCGGCGTGGATCGGGCTGACGAGGATGGCGCGCGCGCCGAGGTCGTACAGCGCGTCCATGATGAGGTTCGCGTCGTCGCGCGGGATCATCACGCGGACGGCCGACCAGTCGCGACCGTGCAGCGGCGAGACCGTCGGCGACTCGATGCCCGACGCGACGGCGGTCGCTTGCTCGAGGAGCCCGGTGGGGATGTCGTAGTCGAGCATCACGTAGCCGCGCGCGACGAGCACGCCCTGCAGTCGGCGCCGCAGGACGTCGATGCCGGGGATCGTCTCGTCGGTGGAGATGAGGAGCGCGGTCGACTCGAGGATGACCGGTCCGAAGATCTCGAGCCCGGCCGCCCGGAGCGTGCTGCCCGTCGAGACCACGTCGGCCACGGCGTCGGCGACACCGAGGCGCACGGCGCTCTCGACCGCGCCGTCGAGCTTCACGAGCGTCGCGGTGACGCCGTGCTTCGCGAGGAACTCCCCCACGAGCCCGGGGTAGCTCGTCGCCACCCGCACACCGTCGAGGTCCTGCAGCGTGCTGAACCGGCCGGGCGTCCCGGCGAACCGGAACGTCGAGTCGGCGAACCCGAGCGCGTCGACCTCGTGCGCAGCGGAGCCGGAGTCGAGCAGCAGGTCGCGGCCGGTGATGCCGACGTCGAGCGCGCCGGAACCGACGTACGTGGCGATGTCGCGGGGGCGGAGGAAGAAGAACTCGACGCCGTTGCGTTCGTCGAGCAGGTGGAGGGCCTTCGGGTCGCGGCGGCCGGCGTACCCGGCCTCGCGCAGCATGTCGGACGCGGTCTCGGACAGGGAGCCCTTGTTGGGCACGGCGATGCGGAGCATCAGGGGGTCTGCTTTCTGGTGGAGGGTCGGCGGCTGATCAGCGGATCAGAGATGTCGCCAGACGTCCGCCGGGGTGAGCCCCTTCGCCACCATGAGCACCTGCAGGTGGTACACGAGCTGCGAGATCTCCTCGGAGGTGCGCTCGTCGCCCTCGTACTCGGCCGCCATCCAGACCTCGGCCGCTTCTTCCACGATCTTCTTGCCGATCTGGTGCACGCCGGCGTCCAGTTCGGCGACGGTGCCGGAGCCCTCGGGGCGCGTGCGCGCCTTCTCGGTGAGCTCCTGGAACAGGTCGTCGAACGTCTTCACGCGCACCAGGCTACCGTCCCCCGCCGACACGGCCGACGTACCGTCCGGACGGGAGGCGCGGCTCGTGTCCGTCACGCCCGTCACCTCGGGCGCCGGTCCGGTCACGAGCGTGCTGCCGCGGCCGCCTCGCGCAGGTCCGCGATGCGCGCGGCCGGCTCGCCGCCGTAGACCGCGGAGCCCGCCACGAGGGTGTCGGCACCGCTGCGGACCGCCTCGGGCACCGTGTCGACCGCGATCCCGCCGTCGACCTCGAGCCAGACGTCGAGCCCCGAGGCGTCGACCGCCGCACGGGCGTCGGCGAGCTTCGGCATCACCGAGTGCATGAACGCCTGGCCGCCGAACCCGGGCTCGACCGTCATGAGCAGGATCATGTCGTAGGCGTCGAGGTGGTGGAGCACCTGGGTGATCGGGGTGCCGGGCTTCACCGCGACGGCTGCCCGGGCGCCGTTCGAGCGGATCGCCGCGGCGGTCGCCACCGGGTCGTCGGCGGCCTCGAAGTGGAAGGTCACGCTCGACGCACCGGTCTCGGCGTACTTCGGCGCCTCGGTGTCGGCGTTCGTGATCATGAGGTGGACGTCGAGCGGCACCGGGGAGACCTCCTGCAGGCGCTGCACGATCGGCAGGCCCAGCGTGAGGTTCGGCACGAAGTGGTTGTCCATCACGTCGACGTGCACCAGGTCGGCGGTCTCGATGCGGTGGAGCTCGCGTTCAAGGTTCGCGAAGTCGGCGGACAGGATGCTCGGCGAGATGCGGATCGTCACCCGTCGAGCCTACCGGGGCGCGTCCGTCTGCCCGCTCCGTACTCGCTTCAGTTCGCGCCGACGGCGCGGGAGCCGAGGTCGGAGCGGAGCATCGTCTCCAGCGCGGCGTCCACCAGCCGCTCCCCCTCGGCGCGGTCGATCCGACGCGAGACCACGAGCGCGGCGATCCCCTGCATGGTGGCGGCGAACAGGAGCTTGAACAGGTGCCGGGCGTCGCCGTCGCCGCCGCCCGCCAGCGCGCTCCCCATGGCGCCGTCGAGCACGGCGAACAGCGACGAGGCGGCGGCCTGCACCGACTCGGCCCGGGTGGTCGTCTTCGCCTGGAACATCAGGTCCATCAGCGCGGCGTCGTCGATCGCGAAGTCGACGTACGCGAGGGCGACCCGGCGGAAGCGGTCGTCCAGGTCACCGGCCCCGGCCAGCGCTCGGCGCACCGCGGCGGCCAGCCGGTCGAAGCCGAGCTCGGCCACGGCGTCGAGGAGCGCCTGGCGATCGACGAAGTGGCTCCGTGGCGCTCCGTGGCTCACACCGGCACGGCGCGCGAGGTCACGCAGGGACAGCCCGTCGACACCGTCCTCACGCAGGACCGTCACGGCCTCGTCGAGCAGGACGGCGCGGAGGTTCCCGTGGTGGAAGGGACGATCCGGCATGGCTCCACCCTACCCCCGCGACTAGGCATTGCCTATTTTCTAGTCAGTGCCTAGATTGTGACCATGACATCGCAACAGCACCTGCTCGTCTTCGGCGCGACGGGCCAGACCGGCCAGCACTTCACGCAGTTCGCCCTCGACGCCGGACACCGGGTGCGCGCCGTCGCCCGCACGCCGGCCAAGCTCACGATCCAGCACGACGACCTCGAGGTCGTACCGGGCTCCGTCCCCGACGACCTCGACCTCGACGCACTGCTGGACGGTGTGACCGCCGTCGTCGTGATGCTCGGGGACGTCGACGCGCAGCGTGACCGTCTGGTCAACACGCCCTTCGTCCGGGCGCTCGTGCCGGCGATGCGTCGGAGCGGTGCCACCCGCCTGCTCTACCAGGCGGGCGGGTTGAGCGCGCCTCCCGGCCGGCGGCTTGCACCGGTGCTGCGGCTCGTGCGGGCGACGCTCGCCCGCGCGTACCGCGGGCAGCACGCCGACAACGAGGCGGTGATGCGCTACCTCGACGCCGAGGCGCGGGACATCGCCTGGACGGTGCACCGGGCCGGCATCGGCTCGGACGGCCCCGCGAAGGGCGAGCTCCGCCGCTCGGCGCGGTGGATCAGCATCGCGACCTTCCGCGACTGCGCCGCGTACAACCTGCGGGCGCTGTTCGACGAGGACGCCGTGCACACCTGTGACGGGAGCGCGTACCGCCGGTCTCGCTGAGCAGAAGGCAGCCTCCGGAGCGGACGAGCCTGGACGGCGCGGGTACCGTGGGGTCGCTGGCACGAGTTGAGGCCCGCTCACCACCTCAGGAACGGAAACAGAATGCGGCTTCCCGCCCGCGCGGCAACCTTCGGCGTTGCGCTGCTCGTCACCTCCGTCGCGATCGCGGCCACCAGTCCGGCGACGGCCGCCTCACCTCCGACGCAGGGCGGAGCCGTGCTCCAGATCCTCTCGCCGTGGTACCAGGACAGAGGGACACCGCAGTTCGCCGACGGGGAGGACGTCGACCTCCGGACCGCCGACACCAGTCGTGGGATCGATGCCAGAGCGACGCTGTCGAGTACCAGCAGCGCGACGTTCACGCTCACGCCGCCCACGGGCAAGCCCCTCACGACCGGCGTCTACCGCCTCGTCGGACAGCAGTCGATCGACACGATCCCGACGCTCCAGATCAACGGCGCGGACGTGTTCGGGGAGTTCGACATCATCGATCTCGCGTCGGACCCGGCAGATGGTCGGATCACTCGGTTCGACGCGGTCGCGCCGGGGATCGGCGAGTTCCGCTTCGGCGAGGTCGCACCAGGGTCGGTGGTCCTCGGTGCGCGCAACCTGGTGTTCCAGAAGGCGTACGTGGGGGCACGGAGGACGAGTCAGGTCGAGACGGTACACAACACCGGCAGCGCACCCGTCACACTCGGCAAGCCCACGGTGACCGGCCCGGAAGCCACGTCCTTCGCCGCGAGCGGCAGCACCTGCGGGACGACGCTCGCGTCGGGAGCCACGTGCACCTTCTCCGTCGACTTCAAGCCGAAGGCCTCCGGACCCGCGTCGGCTTCGCTCCACGTGCCGATCGGGGGCACGAGCCAACGAGTCGCTCTGACAGGTTCGGCCTTCTCGGGGAAGACTGCGATCACGTCGTCGGGCAAGGACAGCGTGGACAAGGGCAAGACCACGATCGAGACCTCCACCTCCAGTGCGATGTCCGTTCGGGAGAGCGCGCAGGCATGGTTCTTCAGCGCGCAGGACCTGGGCGGCAAGGGAGAGATCATCGGTGTCCGACTGCAGAGTCCCGGCCTCAAGTCCTTCCCGCGAGGCACACGAGCCACCACGACCGGTGGACCGTATAAGATCGTCACGACGGTGCGTGGCCTCGGATGTGACACCACCGGCACCATGACGGTCAAGCAGTTCCTCCTCGACCCCGTCACGGGACTGCCCGACACCGTCGACATGTCGTTCACGCAGTACTGCTTCGACAAGCTCGCGCAGCGGGGGTCGTTGCAGTGGCAGGCTCGTCCCGACGTCGCAGCTCCGGGCGCGCCGACCGCTGTACGGGTGTCGGCCACCTCGACGTCCGTGCAGTGGAAGCCCTCCCCGTCCAGCGACGCGGTGAGGACGGTCGCCCGACTCGTCCAGGGCGACGGCACCGGCGCGACGCCGCAGAGCGGTGTCCCGCTCGACGTCACCGGCACGTCCGCCACGCTGCCGACTGTGCCGACCGGGCAGCAGTACACGGTGGCAGTCTTCGCCGTGGACGCAGCTGGAAACGTCAGCTCGGCAGGCACAGCCGGGTTCGGCACGACTCCCGTGACCGTCATGACCCCCAGTAGCCCGACGATCACCGGGATCGAACCCGGACCGGGGTCGGTCACCGTGTCCTTCACGCCTCCCGCGAGCGACGGTGGCTTGCCGATCACCGGCTACGAAGTCTCCACCGGGTCGTTCACCGCCACGGGCTCGGAGAGTCCCATCACCCTGACCGGTCTGCCGCGGAACAACTACCAAGTACGGGTGAACGCGGTCAACGCAGCTGGGAAAGGCCTCGCCTCGGCGAGTTCCGCGTCCTTCTGGCCCGAGGGGTGACTGCTTCGAACAGGTTTCATGCCTGAGCGAAGCGGTCAGGCGACGCGCCGGAACAGCGCGATGAACATCGCGTCCGTCCCGATCCGGTGCGGCCAGAGCTGCACCGTGTCCCCGTCGGCCACCCGAGGGTCCCGCGCAGCCACGGACCGCACGACGGACGCGGTGTCGAGCTGCTCGAGCTCGCCACCGTGCCGCGCCATCAGGGCGTCGACCTGGCCGCGGGTCTCCGCCAGGTGCGGCGAGCACGTCACGTACGCCAGGGTCCCGCCCGGTGCGAGCACCCGCACGGCGGCGTCGAGCAGTTCGGCCTGCAGCCCGGCGAGCTCGGGGACGTCCTCGGGCTGCTTGCGCCACCGGGCCTCCGGACGACGCCGGAGCGCTCCGAGCCCGGTGCACGGCGCGTCGAGCAGGATCCGGTCGAACGTCACCCCGGCGCCGTCGCGACCGAAGCGCCGACCGTCGCCCTCGACCACGGTCACGCCGTCGCCGGCGCCCGCGAGGGCCTTCCGCACGAGTCCGGCACGCGCCGGCACGAGTTCGTTCGCCACGAGGGTCGCCCCGCCCTGTGCGGCCTCGGCCGCGAGGAGCGCCGCCTTGCCACCGGGCCCGGCGCAGAGGTCGAGCCACCGCTCCCCCGGCCGGATCGCCGACGACCGGCTGAGCGCCAGTGCCGCGAGCTGGGAGCCCTCGTCCTGCACGCGGAGCCGTCCGGCGGTGACGCCCGGCACGCGGGCCGGGTCGCCGGAGATCCCGCGGATGCCGACGGGCGAGACCGGCAGGTCCGCCTCGGGGTCCGTGAGCGGTTCGGGAGGCGCGACCTGCGTCTCGTCGTCGGCGTCCGTCTCGTGTTCGGTCGCGGTCGCAACGTGGGCCCGGGCAGCGGCGACGTCCTCGTCGGTGGCCAGCCCGGGCAGCGCGGCGAGCTGCACCCGGGGCGCGGCGTTGTCGGCCGCCAGGAGCGCGGCGAGCTCGTCCCGCGAGCGTTCGGCAGCGAGGGCGTCCCGCAGCGCGGACACCACCCACGTGGGGTGCGACCACCGGGTGGCGAGCAGTGCGTCCCCACCGCGGCCCTCGGTGATGAGCGCGTCCCACTCGTCGTCGGTCCGTGCGGCGACCTTGCGCAGCACGGCGTTGACGAAGCCGGTGGCGCGGCGGGCACCGACCTCGCGGGCGAGCTCGACAGTGGCGTCCACGGCGGCGTGCGTCGGGGTGCGCATCCCGAGCAGCTGGTGGGCGCCGAGCCGGAGGACGTCGAGCACGTCGGACTCGACGTTGTCGATGCGACGACCGGAGGCGAGGGCGATGATCGCGTCGTACCGGCCGAGCATCCGGATCGACCCGTAGGTCAGCTCGGTGGCGAACCCGGCGTCGCGCGCGGAGAGCCCGGCGCGGCGGATCCGGGTCGGGAGCAGGAGGTTGGCGTAGGCGTCGTCGACCTGCACCGCCCGCAGCACGTCGAAGGCGACACGGCGGGCGCTCGTCTGCCGCGGTCCGTGGTGCCGGCGCTGCCCGGTGCTCGCGGCGCTCACGCCAGGACCTTCCCGTCGAGGGAGCCGAGGCCCCGGGCCCAGGCGGCGGCGTCCATCGCCTTCTTGCCGGCGGGTTGCACCTCGGTGAGCACGAGCGGGTCGTCGGCGGTCCCGACGAGCAGCCGACCGCCCTGGACGCTGAGCGCACCGGGGGCGAGCGACGGGGCGGGGTCCGCCGCGCCTCCTGGCAGTCGGTTGCTGCGGAGCAGCTTGACGCGGGTCTCGCCGAGGTGGGCGTACGCGCCGGGCTCGGGCGTGACGCCGCGCAGGCGTGCGTGCACGACGGTGGCCGGTGCGGCGAAGTCGATGCGACCGTCGTCGATGGTCAGCTTCGGGGCGAGGGTGGGCTCGCCGGTCTGCTCCACGGCGACCGCGGTGCCCGCGGCGATGTCGTCGACGACGCGGACGACGGTCTCGGCGCCGGTCTCGGCCATCGCGGCGAGGACCTCGCCGGAGGTCGCCTCGGGGTCGATGTCGAACGGGTCGCTCGCGTACACCGGACCGGCGTCGAGCGCCTCGACGAGCTGGAACACCGTCGCGGCGGTGCGGGTGTCGCCGGCCATCACCGCGCGCTGGACGGGGGCGGCGCCGCGGTACTGCGGCAGGTCCGAGAAGTGCAGGTTCACCCAGCCGAGCCGCGGGGCGTCGAGCGCCGGGCGTCGGAGCAGGGCGCCGTACGCGACGATGACGCCGAGGTCGACCCCGAGGTCGGCGATGCGGGCGGTGACCTCGTCGTCGACCCGGGACGCCTCGATCACCGGGAGGCCGAGCTCCTGTGCGACCTGGGCGACGGGGGTCGGGGTGAGGACGCGCTTCCGGCCCTGCGGGGTCGCCGGACGGGTGAGCACCGCGGCGATCTCGTGCTCGGACGCCGCGAGGCGGCGGAGGGTGGGGACGGCCGCAGCGGGGCTGCCGGCGACGACGAGACGCATGGGTTCGATCCTCCCATGTTCCCCACGTGCTCCGCGTCCGACGGCAGCTCGGATCGTGTCAGGACCACTGGTCGCGGAGCACCGGCGCGGCCGTGGCGGCACCCGACGTCCGGCGGGCACGGACCAGCAGCACGAGCGACTCCGGCGAGTCGATCTCGTGAAGGCGGCACGGACCGACCCGGCGGCTCCAGTCGGCGGCGAACGCCTCGGCATCGGCACGGCGACGTCCCACGGCCGCCGGCACGGCGAAGTACCGGTCGCCCGGGGTGACCGCACGGGCCACGGCCAGGGCCACGACGAGCAACGGTGCCCGGCGCACGGTCGCGCGCTCGGTGCGGCTGACCTGCAGCAGGAAGCGCGGGGTCCGCACCGGGCCGAAGAACTCGGCGAGCGCGCCGGTCACGACGCGGCGGTCCTCGGGGCGTGCGCCGAGCACCTCCATCGTGAAGCTCTGCGGCACCTTCCCCGCCATCTGCGCGGTGACGCGGACGTCCCCCTCGCCGAACGCCGGGACCCGACCGGCCCGGTGCAGTGCGTCGACGACGACCCGGACGGCTCTGCGGTAGGCGCCGACGGTGCTGAACCGCTGGCGGAGGGCGAGGCCGAGCTGTCGGGCGACGGGCCAGACGAGCAGGACGGCGAGACCGATGACGACGAGGAGCCCGAGGACGCCGGGCACCGAGCCGAGCCGCCAGAGGGCGACGATGCCCCGGGCGGACTCGGCGAGCAGCCAGAGGACCGCGCCGAGGACGACGGCGAGCACGAACTCCGCGGTCGGTCCGGTGCGGAACGGCTGCGTGCGTGGTTCCTCGACGACGGTCGCCGTGCTCTCGCGGTCGGCGTAGGGCTCGCCCACGCGCCAGGCGGCCCAGCTGTCGGCCCGGGTGGGGAGTTCGGCGGCGATGGTCTCGTCGAGGGCCCGGACGGTCTGCCGCTCGTCCTTGGCGACGAGTCCGGCGAGCCGGCGGGCCTGTCCGTCGGTGAGCGCGATCGACGTGCCGCGGACCACCTGCGCAGAGTCCGAGCGGAGGAGTCCCCAGATCTGTTCGTGCTTCCGGCGCAGCCGGGAGACGTCCGGGGCGGCGTCGAGCGGGACGTCGGCCGGGACGACGGCGGTGACGGTCCAGTTGTGGGCGACCTTGCGGGGCCACGCCGGGTCGAGGCGGAGCGTGCGACCCCGGAGCTGCTGGGTCGCCGACGAGGTCGCGACGGCGGTGAGGTCGATGAGCGTGTTCGCGGCGGGGCAGTCCCAGCCCTCGCCGAGGAGGCCACGGGTACCGATGACGAGTCGGGTGGTGCCGTCCGTGAGCAGGGCGGAGACGGCGGCCAGCACGGCGGCCGATCCGGCACCGGGAGTCTCGACGCTGCGCACGTGCGGGTCCTCGGGCACCGGCTCCGTGCTGCAGGTCGTGCCGAGGCGCTGCTCGAGTGCGGGGAGCAGGATGTCGGCGTCTCGGGCGGCGATCCGGAGGTGGCGTGCGGTGACGAGCACGGGGCGCAGCGGCACGGGGTGGTCCTCCGTCGCGACCGTGGCGAAGGTCCGGAGTGCGCCCGCGGCGGGGACGGCGCTCCCCCGGGTGTTGCCGTGGGTGGCGTGGTCGGTCACCACGACGGCCCGGACCCGGTCGGCGGCGTCCTGGGAGAGTTCGAGGTGGAGCAGGTCGACGACGGCGCGGTCCTTCGCGGCGGACGATGCGAGCACCGTGTCGATCGGGTCCCGGCTCCGTCGAACGCCGCGGTCGGTCAGGGTGAAGCCGAAGTCCACGATCGAGCGCTTGATGCGCTGCCACTGCTCCGCGCGGTCGGGGTCGGGCAGCAGTCGGTCGAGGGCGTAGCGGGCGAGGACCCGGATCCGCCCCTCGGCGTCGGGGGCGCGTCGGACGTCGTCGGGCAGGAGCGCGAGCAGTGGGTGGTCGGGGCGGAACTCGGCGAGGGTGCGTGCGGCGGCCTCGGCGACGGGGAAGTCGGCGGCGAAGGCTGCGGCGAGTCGTTCCTCGGCGGTGGCGGGCCGTGTGCCGGGGTCCGGTCCGGAGACCGCGCCGGTGCTGGTCTCCGGTTGCAGCGTCGTCTCGAGCCAGTCGATCCCGTCGGGTTCGGCGAGCGCCCCGCGGATCAGCGCGGTGAGTCGGCGTTCGTGGTCGCGCAGGAAGGCGAGCTCGACCGGGGTCGGGTCGACGAACCAGACGTGGTCGCGGTAGGGCGCGAGGTTGCCCTCCTTCACGACGGCGGGTGTCGGCACTTCGTGGTCGACGTCGCCGAGCAGTGCGGTGTAGGTGTCGTGGGCGTCGCGGTCGTCGGTGGACGGCAGGGTCTCGGTCAGGCCGATGACGACCGGTTCGCGGCCGGACGCGCGAATGCGGCCGAGCAGGTAGGCGACCACCAGCGCCCAGTGGTCGAGGAGGTGGTGGCACTCGTCGAGGACGACGGTCTCGACTCCGTGTGCCACGAGCCGGTCGACGAGTGCGCGGGCGTTCGGGTGCAGGGCCTCGGCGAGGCGCTCGGGGTCCTCGCGCGCGAGCCGCTTCCGGATCGCGCGGGAACGGCGACGGACGCCCTTCCGGAACGCTGCCGGGTTGCTGGTGCGGAGGTCGTCGATCCACCGTGCTGCGGCCGCGTCGTCCCGTCCCCCGTCGACGAGTTCGCGACGCCAGTCCGCGGTGGCGAGGTCGGTGAGCGGACTGCCGGTGTCGAGGACGGAGAGCATCTGGTAGGTCAGCGCGGTGAGGTCGCCGGGGCGGTCCGGGTCCTCGGACACCGTCGCGTCTCCGTGCAGGGCCGACGCCGATCGGGCCCACTGCGAGCGGATCGTCGCGGTCGGCGCGAGCACGAGGGCGCGCGCACCGTGGCGTCCGGCGAGGAGCAGCCCGAGCAGGGTCTTGCCGGCACCCGGCGGCGCGACGACGTGGACGGGGTCACCGGGTTCGACCGGCACCCGGTCGAGGACGTCGCGTTGGTACGTGCGCAGCGTGCCCTGGTGGCGCCAGCTGGCGAGCGGGAGCGTGCGGGCCCCCGAGCGGTCGTTCGTGCGGTCGTTCGTGCGTTCCCCCGTCGTCACCGTCCGAGTCTCCCACGGGTACCGTCGCCAGCAGCCGAACGAGGAGGTTCCACCATGTCCGACGTCACCACGTCCACCAACCGCTACGCGGGCTCGAGCATCCAGGCGATCGCACTCGTCGTCGGGGTCGTCTTCCTGCTCGTCGGGATCGCCGGGTTCGTCCCCGGGCTGACGACGGGCGACCTCGGCGGGGCGGGGCACGGCTCGATGGCGATGCTGCTCGGACTGTTCCAGGTGTCGGTGCTCCACAACGTCGTGCACCTGCTGTTCGGGGTCGTCGGACTGCTCGCGGCGCGGTACGCGACCGGGTCCCGCATGTACCTCGTGATCGGTGGCGTCGTCTACTTCGTGCTGTGGGTGTACGGGCTGTTCACCGCCGGACACGACTTCGGGGCGAACTTCGTGCCGCTGAACTGGGCGGACAACTGGCTGCACCTGGTGCTGGCGATCGGGATGGTGGCGCTCGGCGTGGTCTTCCCGCGCGAGCGCCACACCGCCGTCACCGCGGGCTGACCGCGTCGCCGACCGGACCCGCGGCCGCTTGCGCCGCGGCCGCTCGTGCCTCGGTGAAGGCCGTCACGCACCGCCGGACCTGCTCCTCGGTGTGCGCCGCCGAGAGCTGCACCCGGATCCGCGCCCGGTCCTTCGGCACCACCGGGTAGCTGAACGCCGTCACGTAGATCCCGCGCGCCTGCATCTCGTCGGCGATCCGTGCGGTCAGGGCCGCGTCGTGGAACATCACCGGAACGATCGGGTGCTCCCCCGGCAACAGCTCGAACCCGGCGTCGGTCATGAGCGACCGGAAGCGCGCCGCGTTCGCCCGCAGCCGCTCGCGCGCGTCGTCCGACCGCTCGATGAGGTCGAGCGCTGCGACCGTCCCCGCGGCGATCACGGGCGCGAGCGAGTTCGAGAACAGGTACGGACGGGACCGCTGCCGCAGCAGGTCCACGATCTCCTGGCGGCTGGCGACGTACCCGCCGCTCGCACCCCCGAGTGCCTTGCCGAACGTGCCCGTGTACACGTCCACCCGGTCCGCGACGCCGCACAGCTCGGGCGTCCCCCGGCCGTGCTCGCCGACGAACCCGACGGCGTGCGAGTCGTCGACGATGACGAGGGCGTCGTACCGGTCCGCGAGGTCGCAGATCTCGGCGAGCGGGGCGATCGAGCCGTCCATCGAGAAGACGCCGTCGGTGACGATCGCGCGGAACCGGGCGTCCCCGGCGGCGACGAGCTGCGCCTCGAGGTCCTGCACGTCGCGGTTGCGGTACCGGTACCGCTGCGCCTTCGACAGCCGCACGCCGTCGATGATCGAGGCGTGGTTCAGCTCGTCCGAGATGATCGCGTCCTCCGGCCCGAGGAGCACCTCGAACAGGCCGCCGTTCGCATCGAAGCACGACGAGTACAGGATCGTGGCCTCGGTGCCGAGGAACGCCGACACGCGACGCTCGAGGTCGAGGTGGAGGTCCTGCGTGCCGCAGATGAACCGGACGCTCGCCATGCCGTAGCCCCACCGGTCGAGGGCGTCCTTCGCCGCGTCGACGAGATCGGTGGAGTCGGCCAGCCCGAGGTAGTTGTTCGCGCAGAAGTTCAGCAGCGGAGCACCGTCGGCCTCGATCGCCGCACGCTGCGGACCGGCGATGCCGCGCTCCCGCTTCGTGAGCCCGGCGGCCTCGATGCCCGCCAGCTCGGCCGTCAGGTGGTCCTTGATCGCGCCGTACATCAGATCTCCGTCCAGTCGATGACGACCTTGCCGCCGTCCGCGCTCGCCGCTGCGGCGAACGCTGCCTCCCAGTCACGCGCCGCGAAGCGCCCCGAGACGATCGAGGCGATGCGGTCGCGCAGCACCTCGCTCGTCTGCAGCATCGAGCTCATGGTCTGCCACGTCTCGAACATCTCGCGGCCGTAGATGCCCTTGACCGTGAGCATGTGCGTCACGACCTTGCCCCAGTCGACCGCGATCTCGCCGGTCGGCAGTCCGAGCATGGCGATCCGCCCGCCGTGGTTCATGTTGTCGACCATCGCCGGGAGGGCGGTCGGGGCGCCGGACATCTCGAAGCCGACGTCGAACCCCTCGCGCATGCCGAGCTGCTCCTGCGCCGCCCGGATCGGGTCACCGGCGGCACCGACGTCGACGCCGAGGTCCGCGCCCATCGCCGTCGCCATCGCCAGGCGCTCCGCACTGACGTCGGTGCCGACCACGAACCGGGCACCGGCGTGCCGGGCGACCGCGATCGCCATGAGGCCGATCGGCCCGCACCCGGTGACGAGCACGTCCTCGCCGACGACGGGGGACGCGAGCGCCGTGTGGACCGCGTTGCCGAGCGGGTCGAACAGGGCGCCGACCTCGGGGTCGACGTCGGCGTGGTGCACCCAGACGTTCGCGCCGGGCAGCGTCAGGTACTCCGCGAAGGCGCCGTCCCGCTGCACGCCGAGGCCCTTCGTGCGGATGCACATCTGGCGTCGGCCGGCCCGGCAGTTCCGGCACGTGCCGCACACGATGTGGCCCTCGCCGGAGACCCGGTCCCCCACCGCGACGTCGCGCACGGCGGAGCCGACCTCGACCACCTCGCCGAAGAACTCGTGTCCGGGGACCAGCGGGGCCGTGACCGCCGACGCCGCCCAGTCGTCCCACCGCCGGATGTGCAGGTCGGTCCCGCAGATCCCGGTGCGGAGGACCCGGATGAGGACCTCGTCCTCCGTCGGGACCGGTACCGGCCGCTCGGTCATGATCAGTCCCGGAGCAGCGTCCGGCTTGTACAGCGCCCTCATCGGCGTCATCCGCGTCACCTCGTCGTGCGTGATGTGTGTCGTCGGCGGCTCGTGACCGCCGTCGTCCACCCTGGCACAGGTCGCGCGCGCGGGCCGTGCATGTCGCATGCACGGCGTGGACACGGGCGCGCGGGCGACCGGTGCGTGCGCATGCTTCGACGAAACACGCGTCGATCGAGCGGCGGAACGTCGGAACATGCGCACGCAGACGGTGCGTGCGCATGCGTCGACAGAACACACGTCGATCGACGGGCGGAACGTCGGAACATGCGCGCGCGGGCAACGCGCGGCACGCGGCAGGCGCCCTGGAGGCACGGCGCAGGTCCGGCGCGACGGCCCGCGCCCAGCAGCGCGCGGCCGGCCGGGTCAGACCTCGCTGAAGGGCTCCGCGTCGTCGAGCCGCACCCGGAGCGCCGGCGCCGCCCGACGCCGGTTCCCCCCGGGCAGCACCCGCCGCGTGGACGCACGCCGGATCACCTCGGCCTTGAGGGTCGCCGCCACCTCGGCGCCGTGCGCGTACGGGAAGCGCACGATCGCACGGACGGTTCCCGGGAGTGCGTCGTCCTCGACCGGTACCGGACCGAGCACGGGGCCGACAGTGAGGCCGTCGAGCGCCTCGACCGCGGCCGTCACCGCCTCGTCCGTGCCCGTCAGCGTCGCGACCCGCACGGCCGGTGGGAAGTGCAGCTCACGGCGGTCGGCGAGCTCGTCGTGCGCCGGACCGTCGAGCCGCCACAGCGCCATGGCCGTCGCGAGCTTCCCGCCGATGCCGACGAGGTACGCCTCGGCGCCCGGGGCTCCCTTGGCGGCGGCGTTCGTCCAGAAGCGCAGCACGTCCTCCTGCACGCGGAGCCCCTCACGCGCGAGCATGCGCTCCCCGTCGAGCAGGAGCACGCACGCGTACCCGCCCGGGACGCTCGGCTCGGCTCCGCGGGTGGCGACCACGACCGAGGGGCGCGCCGGGACCTCGTCGAGCGGACGGGAGCCGTCGGCGACCACGATGCGCGTGCCCGGGAACGCCCGGCCGAGCTCGTCCGCGGTGCGCTGCGCCCCCTGGCCGACCGGCTTCACCGTGCCGTTGCCGCACGTCGGGCAGCGGAACCCGACCGCCAGCGCGCCGCAGAACCGGCACTGCGGCGTCGCACCCCGGTGCGGGCTGCCGAGCGGACCGCCACAGATCCGGCAGTGCGCGCGCTCACCGCACTCGGCGCAGACGAGCCCGGTGCCGAACCCCGGACTGGCGACCTGCACGAGGACGGCTCCGTGCTGGCTGGCCTCGCGCGCGGCACGCCACGCCGAGCTCGGGATGCGGGCCTGTGCCGCGTACCCCTCGGCGCCGGTCTGCTGGACGGTCGGGATGACCTTGGGTGTCTTCGCCCGGTACGGCGTGACCTCCTGCAGCCAGTGCAGCTCGACGAGCCGTTGCACGTCGGTGCTCCGGGCGTGCGACAGGAACAGCAGCGCGGCCCCGGACTGCGCGGCCCGGACGAGGGCGACGTCCCGGGTGTGCACGTACGGGGCACGCGGCTCGATGAACGAGGCGTCCCCGTCGTCCCACATGGCGATGAGTCCGAGCTCGGTCGCCGGCGCGTACACCGCCGTGCGGTTGCCGATCGCGACGACCGCGTGGGTCCTCGCCTGCAGCAGGGCCTTGGCCCGCTGCCCGTTCGTCTGCTTGGCGTCGAACCGGACGACCCGTTCCGGCGGCAGCACCGCGAGGAGCGCACGCTCGAGGTCGGAGACGTCGCGGAAGTCCGGCACGGCGATCACCGCCGACTGCTCCGCGGCGACCGTGTGCGCGGCCGCCTGAGCGAGCGTGGCCGCCCATCCGGGGACCCAGACCGGCGCGTCGGCGGCACCGAGCGCTGTCGGGTGGGGGACGGCGGCGACCGCAGCGCGACCGTGGTCGGCGACCAGCGCCTCCAGGACGCCGTCCGCGTAGCCGGTGACGGGCGGCGGCTCGACCGACGGCGGCGACCACGCGGTGTCGCGGGCCAGCCAGGCCTTCTCGGCACGGACCTGGCGCGTCGGCACGGCGAGCCGGAGCACGTCGGACGCCACCCCCGCGGCACGGTCGGCCACGGCGCGCGCGAGCGACCAGATCTCCGGCGCGAGGACCGGCACCGGGGAGACGACCGTCTCGATGGCGCTGAGCTCACCCGGGTACTCACCCTCGGTGACGATCTCGACCACGTAGGCGTCGGACATGCGCGCACCAGTGCGGAGCGGCACCTTGACCCGCACCCCCGGCACGCAGTCGTCCTCGAGCCCGTCCGGCACCCGGTAGTCGAACAGACGGTCCAACTGCGGGAGCGGCGAGTCGAGGACGACGCGCGCGACGGTGGTCACGCCGAGGCCTCAGACGGCAGCGGCGACGAGTCCTGCGGCGGCGCGGAGTTCCTCGACGCGGTCGAGCTGCTCCCAGGTGAACCCGGGGAGCTCGCGGCCGAAGTGCCCGTACGTCGCGGTCTTCGCGTAGATCGGACGGAGCAGGTCGAGGTCGCGGATGATCGCGGCCGGCCGGAGGTCGAAGACCTGCAGGATCGCGGCCTCGATCGTGGCGTCGTCGACGTGTCCGGTGCCGAACGACTCGACGTAGAGCCCGACGGGCTTCGCGCGGCCGATCGCGTAGGCGACCTGCACCTCGAGCCGGTCGGCGAGGCCCGCGGCGACCGCGTTCTTCGCGACCCAGCGCAGCGCGTAGGCGGCCGAGCGGTCGACCTTCGAGGGGTCCTTGCCGCTGAAGGCGCCGCCACCGTGGCGGGAGGCACCGCCGTAGGTGTCGACGATGACCTTGCGTCCGGTGAGGCCGGCGTCGCCCTGGGGGCCGCCGATCTCGAACCGGCCGGTCGGGTTCACGATGACGTCGACGTGCGACGAGTCGAGGTCGACCTGGGCGAGCACCGGACGGATCACGTGCTCGGTCACCGCGGCGGTGAGCTCGTCGAGCGTGACGGACGGCGAGTGCTGCGTGGAGAGCACGACGGTCTCGACGGTCTTCGGCACGACGCCGTCGTACCCGACCGTGACCTGGGTCTTGCCGTCTGGACGCAGGAACGACAGCTCGCCGGACTTGCGGACCGCGGCCAGTCGCTCGGCCAGGCGGTGCGCCAGCCAGATCGCGACCGGCATGTACTCGGGGGTCTCGTTCGTCGCGAAGCCGAACATGATGCCCTGGTCGCCGGCGCCCTGGCGGTCGAGCGGGTCCACGCCGGCACCGGAGCGCGCGTCGAGGGACTCGTCGACACCCTGGGCGATGTCGGGCGACTGCGCACCGATCGAGACCTCGACGCCGCAGGTGTGGCCGTCGAAGGAGACCTCGGACGAGTTGTAGCCGATGCCCGTGATGACGTCACGGACGAGCTTCGGGATCTCGACGTAGCCCGAGGTCGTGACCTCGCCGGCGACGTGCACGAGTCCGGTGGTGACCATCGTCTCCACCGCGACGCGTGCGTGCGGGTCGACGGTCAACAGCGCGTCGAGGATCGTGTCCGAGATCTGGTCGCAGATCTTGTCGGGGTGCCCCTCCGTCACCGACTCGGACGTGAAGAGGCGCAGGCTGCTGCTCGTCACCGCGGTCAGTCGGTGGGCTGCTGCTGCTTGGTGACGGTGAGCTTGTCCTCGTTGATCTCGTGCAGTGCGACGGACAGCGGCTTGTCGTCGATCGTCGAGTCGACCAGCGGGCCGACGTTGTCGAACAGCGAACCCTCGTGCAGGTCGGCGTAGTAGTCGTTGATCTGTCGCGCGCGCTTCGAGGCGAAGATGACGAGCGCGTACTTCGACTCCACCTTGGCGAGCAGGTCGTCGATGGGCGGGTCGATGATGCCCTGGGGGTTGGCCATGGTGTCTCCAGTCGACGGAACGGGGGGACGCCCGGTCAGGGCGCAGTGAACAAGTCTACGACCTCACGCGCCGCGGTGCCGACATCGGAGTTCACGATGCGCACGTCGAACTCGTCCTGGGCGGCGAGTTCGACCTTGGCGGTGTCGAGCCGGCGTGCCTGTTCCTCGGCCGATTCGGTGCCCCGGCCGATCAGCCGGCGCACGAGTTCCTCCCACGACGGGGGCAGCAGGAAGACGAGCACCGCGTCGGGCATGGCGTCCCGGACCTGGCGTGCGCCCTGCAGGTCGATCTCGAGCATCACCTTGTCGCCGGCGTCGAGCGCGCGGTCGATCGGCGGCCGGGGCGTGCCGTACCGGTACGAGTTGTGGACGGTGGCCCACTCGAGGAGTTCGCGGTCGCGGATCATCCGGTCGAACTCGGCGTCGTCCACGAAGTAGTAGTGCACGCCGTCGACCTCGCCCGGACGCGGCTTGCGGGTCGTCGCCGAGACGCTGAGGTTGACGTCCGGGTACTGCTCGCGGATGTACGCGCTGACGGTGCCCTTGCCGACCGCGGTGGGGCCGGCGAGGACGACGAGCTTCGACGACCCGCGCTTGCGACCGCGGGCCGCGAGCCAGTCGGCGAGCTCCGACCGCTGCCGGGTGCCGAGGCCGCCGAGGCGCTTCGACGGCGCGATCCGCAGCTCGCCCATGATCGACTCCGCCCGTGCCGGTCCGATGCCGGGCAGGCTCGTGAGCAGGTCGCGCACCCGGAGGGACTTCTCGGCCGGTGCGTCGGCGTCCGACCAGGCGGTGCGGGCGACCTCGAGCGCGGAGCGCTCCCCCGACGCGACGGCGGCCTTCACCGCGGCCCGGGCACGGCGGGCGGCCACCGCAGCGGCAGCCGCGGCGACCCGGTCGACCTCGGGTGGGTTCCGGTGTGCGGGCAGGCCGTCGCGGTCCGTCGTCATGCGGCGGCCCCCAGCGCGGCGCGGATCCGGTCCGCACGGTCGGTCACGAGTGCGGCGACGCCGTCGGGTCCGTCGGTGAGCAGGCCGCGCGACTCGCTGACGAGCACCTGCTCGGCGCGGGCGCCGTACAGCGCGCGGAGGTCCTCGATGCGGGCGCCCTGGGCACCGAAGCCCGGGGCGAGGATCGGCGCGGTGCCGATGGTGTCCGCGTCGATGCCGAAGTCGTCGAGGTCGAGGGTCGCGCCGAGCACGAGCCCGACGTCGCCGAGGGGCTGGTCGCCGCCTCTCCGGTTGTCGTCTGCCACGTCCAAGACGATACCGGCAGCGACGCTCCGCCCCGAACGAGGTCCCTCGGCGAGCACCGCGGTCTGCAGCACGCGCGCCTCGGGGTTGCTCGTGGCGGCGAGCACGAAGACCCCGGCACCGTTCCGGCGCGCCACGTCGACCGTCCCCGCGAGGGAGCCGTAGCCGAGGTACGGCGACACCGTCATGGCGTCGGCGGCGAACGGACCGTCACGGTCCAGCCACGCGAGCGCGTAGTCGTCCCCCGTCGACCCGATGTCGCCGCGCTTGACGTCGGCGACGACCAGGAGGCCCGCATCGCGTGCCCGACGGATCGTCGCGTCGAGCGCACGGTAGCCCGCCACCCCCGCGGCCTCGAAGAAGGCGATCTGCGGCTTCACGACCGCGGCGCGGCCGGCGGCCGCGTCGACCAGGGTCGCGCCGAACGCGGTCAGGCCCTGCTCGTCGCGGCCGAGCCCCCACGCCGCCAGGGTGGCGGCGTGGGGGTCGATGCCGACGCAGAGGGCGGAACGCGACCCGATGGCGGACGCGAGCCGGACGCCGAAGGAGGCCGCGCCTCCCGTGCCCGGGTCGCTCACCAGGTGGCGCGCTCGAGCGCGTAGTCCTGCAGGCTCCGCACGCTGTGCGGCGACCCGATCGTCTCGATCGCCGCGACCGCGGCCCCGAGCTGCGCGATGGTCGTGAACAGCGGCTTGTCCGCCGCGACCGTCGCCGCACGGATCTCGTACCCGTCCGCACGACCGGCGGCACCCGACGGCGTGTTGATGACGATGTCGACCTCGTTCCGGGCCAGCAGGTCGACGACGCTCTCGCCGCCCTCGCTGTACTTGCCGACGAGCGTGACCTCGATGCCGTTGCGGCGCAGGATCTCCGCCGTGCCCTCGGTCGCCGTGATCGTGAAGCCGAGCTGCTGCAGCCGGTGCACCGGGAGCACGATGGCGCGCTTGTCGGTGTCGGCGACGCTCACGAACACGGTGCCGCTCGTGGGCAGACCGCCGTACGCGGCTTCCTGCGACTTGAGGAACGCCCGCGGGAAGTCGCGGTCGATGCCCATGACCTCGCCGGTGGAGCGCATCTCCGGGCTGAGCACCGAGTCGACGACCTGGCCGTCGTGGGTGCGGAACCGGCGGAAGGGCAGCACGGCCTCCTTCACGGCGATCGGGGACTGGATCGGCACGAACGCGCCGTCACGGGCGGGCAGGAGCCCCTCGGCGACGAGCGTGTCGATGGTCGTGCCGGTCATGATCCGCGACGCCGCCTTGGCCAGCGGGATGCCGAGCGCCTTCGAGACGAACGGGACCGTGCGGCTGGCGCGCGGGTTCGCCTCGAGGACGTAGAGCACGCCCGCGCCGATGGCGAACTGCACGTTGAGCAGGCCCTGGACGCCGATGCCGCGCGCGATCTTCTCGGTCGCGTCCACGACGCCCTGGATCTCGGCACGGCCGAGGCCGACCGGCGGCAGGGTGCAGGCCGAGTCGCCGGAGTGGATGCCGGCCTCTTCGAGGTGCTCCATGATCCCGCCGATGTAGAGCCGCTCGCCGTCGAAGAGCGCGTCGACGTCGATCTCCACCGCGTCGTCGAGGAAGCGGTCGACCAGCAGCGGGAGCTCCGGGCCGATGATCGCCTGGTCGGCCATCCGGTCGAAGTAGTCCGCGAGCGACGGGGAGTCGTACAGGATCTCCATACCGCGACCGCCGAGCACGAAGGACGGGCGGACGAGGACGGGGTAGCCGATCTCCTCGGCCACCGCGGTCGCGCTGGCGAGGTCGTGGGCGGTGCCGTTCCGGGGTGCGAGCAGGCCGGCAGCGTCGAGGATGGCGGAGAACTGGCCGCGCTCCTCGGCGGAGTCGATCGCGCTCGGGCTGGTGCCGAGGATCGGGATGCCCGCCGCCTCGAGCGGCTTCGCGAGCCCGAGGGCCGTCTGACCGCCGAGCTGCACGACCACGCCGACGAGCTCGCCGGAGGCCGCCTCGGCCTCGATGACCTCGAGGACGTCCTCGGTGGTCAGCGGCTCGAAGTACAGGCGGTCCGAGGTGTCGTAGTCGGTCGAGACCGTCTCCGGGTTGCAGTTGATCATGATCGTCTCGAACCCGGCGGCGCTCAGCGCGAAGGACGCGTGCACGCAGGAGTAGTCGAACTCGACGCCCTGCCCGATGCGGTTCGGGCCGGAGCCGAGGATGACGACCTTCTTGCGGTCACTCGGGGCGACCTCGGTCTCGGCGTCGTACGACGAGTAGTGGTACGGCGTGAGGGCCGGGAACTCGCCGGCGCAGGTGTCGACGGTCTTGAACACCGGGCGGATGCCCTCGGCGTGACGGGCGTCACGGGCCTCCTGCTCGGTGATCCCGCGCAGCGACGCGATCTGCGCGTCGCTGAAGCCGTGCTCCTTGGCCCAGCGGAGGGTGTCGGCGTCGAGGGTCTCGGCGTTCTTGACCTCCAGAGCGACTTCGTTGATCAACACGATCTGGTCGATGAACCACGGGTCGATCTTGGTGGCCTCGAAGACCTCGTCGGCGGTGGCGCCCGCGACGAGCGCCTGCTGCACGGTGACGATGCGACCGTCGGTCGGGATCGCCGACTTCTGCAGCAGCGCGTCCTTGTCGAGCTCGGCCGCCGGGGTGTCCCAGTGGAACGACGAGCCGCGCTTCTCGAGCGAGCGGAGCGACTTCTGCAGCGCCGTCGCGTAGTTGCGGCCGATCGCCATCGCCTCGCCGACGCTCTTCATCGTCGTGGTGAGCGTGGCGTCCGCCGCGGGGAACTTCTCGAACGCGAACCGCGGGGTCTTCACGACCACGTAGTCGAGCGTCGGCTCGAAGCTGGCCGGGGTGACGCGGGTGATGTCGTTCTCGATCTCGTCGAGGCGGTACCCGATCGCGAGCTTCGCGGCGATCTTCGCGATCGGGAAGCCCGTCGCCTTCGACGCGAGCGCCGAGGAGCGGGAGACGCGCGGGTTCATCTCGATGACGATGACGCGGCCGTTCGACGGGTCGACGGCGAACTGGATGTTGCAGCCGCCGGTGTCGACGCCGACGCGACGGATGATGTCGATGCCGATGTCGCGCATGTTCTGGTACTCGCGGTCGGTCAGCGTCAGCGCGGGCGCGACGGTGATCGAGTCGCCGGTGTGGACGCCCACGGGGTCGACGTTCTCGATCGAGCAGATCACGACGGTGTTGTCGTAGTTGTCGCGCATCAGCTCGAGCTCGTACTCCTTCCAACCGAGGATCGACTCCTCGAGCAGGACCTCGGTCGTCGGGCTGGACTGCAGCCCGTCGCCGACGAAGCGGACGAGTTCTTCCTCGTTGTAGGCGAAGCCGGAGCCGAGGCCGCCCATGGTGAAGGACGGACGGACGACGAGCGGGTAGCCGAGGTCCTGCGCGTACTCCTTCGCCTCTTCCAAGGTGTGCGCGATGTGGCTGCGCGCGACGTCGGCACCGGACTCGAGGACGAGCTCCTTGAAGAGCTGGCGGTCCTCACCGCGCTGGATGGCGTCGACCTTCGCGCCGATGAGCTCGACGCCGTACTTGTCGAGGATGCCCTCGGCGTCGAGCTTGATCGCGGCGTTCAGGGCGGTCTGGCCGCCGAGGGTCGGCAGCACGGCGTCCGGCTGCTCGATCTTGATGATCTCCTCGAGCGAGGCGCTCGTGATCGGCTCGATGTACGTCGCGTCGGCGAAGTCCGGGTCGGTCATGATCGTCGCCGGGTTCGGGTTGACGAGGATCACCCGGACGCCCTCGGCACGGAGGACGCGGCACGCCTGGGTGCCGGAGTAGTCGAACTCGGCGGCCTGCCCGATGACGATCGGGCCGGAGCCGATGACGAGGACGGAGTTGATGTCTGCGCGCTTCGGCATCAGTTGGCTTCCTTGGTGATGTCTGCTGCGGGGGTCGTGGCGTCGGCGGTCGCCGCGTCGAGCGGCTCCCCGTCGCGACGCTCGCGCACCAGGTCCGCGAACCGGTCGAAGAGGTACATGGAGTCGTGCGGGCCGGCCGCCGCCTCGGGGTGGTACTGCACGCTGAACGCGGGCACGTCGAGCGCGCGGAGGCCCTCGACCACCTGGTCGTTCAGGGAGTAGTGCGAGACCTCGACGCGACCGAAGCCGGCCGGCGACTCGACGACCTCGCCGAGGGGCGCGTCGACCGCGAAGCCGTGGTTCTGGCTCGTGATCTCGACCTTGCCGGTCACGGTGTCGAGCACCGGCTGGTTGATGCCGCGGTGCCCGAACGGGAGCTTGTAGGTGCCGAACCCGAGGGCCCGTCCGAGCAGCTGGTTGCCGAAGCAGATGCCGAAGAACGGGCGCCCGGTCTTCAGGCTGCCCTGGAGCAGCTCGACCTGGGCGTCCGACGCGGCGGGGTCGCCGGGGCCGTTCGAGTAGAAGAGCGCGTCCGGCGCGAGGGCCTCGAGCTCGTCGGCGGTGATGTCCTGCGGCACGACGTGCACCTCGAACCCGCGCTCGGCGAGGTACCGCGTGGTCGAGGCCTTCACACCGAGGTCGAGCACGGCAAGCTTGCCGATCTGCTCGCCGACCGCGGGGACCACGTAGGTCTCGGGCGTCGACACGATCGACGAGAAGCTCGCGCCCGCCATCGTGGCCTGCGCGCGGACCGCGTCGAGCTGCTCCGACTCGGACAGCGCGGCGTCGGCGCCGCTGAACACGCCGCCCTTCATGGCTCCAGCGTCGCGGATCCGGCGGGTGAGCGCCCGGGTGTCGATCCCGGAGATGCCGACGATGCCGTCGCGCACGAGGTGGTCGTCGAGCGACGCGTTCGCGCGGTGGTTCGACACGACGCGGCTGGGGTCGCGCACGACGTAGCCGGCGACCCAGATGCGACGGGACTCGGGGTCCTCGTCGTTCACACCCGTGTTGCCGATGTGCGGCGCGGTCTGCACCACGATCTGTCCGGCGTAGGAGGGGTCGGTGAGCGTCTCCTGGTACCCGGTCATGCCGGTCGCGAAGACCACCTCGCCGAGCGTGCGCCCGCGGGCGCCGTACGCCCAGCCGTCGTACCGGGTGCCGTCCTCGAGGACCAGTACGGCCCGTTCGCGTGTCATCAGTTCGTCCCTTCGCCCGCGGTGTGCGGGTGTTCGTGCTTCGTCGACAGTCCCTGCAGGGCGGCCAGTGCTGCGCCGTCGCCCTCCGGGAACCGGAAGTAGGTGTCGAGGTCCGACGCACCTGCGGCGCCGGTCGCCGTCCATCGCAGACGGACCAGTCCCCCGGGCTCGACCACGCGGTCGATGGCCCACGTGGCGCGGTCGGCGCCGCGGACGGCGGAGGCTTCGATCCAGCGGTCCGGGGTGCCGGCGTGGTGGAGCACCACGCCGGTGTCGTGGACGGTCACGCCGCCGCGGCCCCGGAAGCCGAGTCCGCCAGCGGTGATCCGCTCGAGCGGTTGGTCGGCGCGGGTCGTCGCGACGGTGAAGCCGTCCCACGATCCGGCCGCCGGTCCGACGTCGGTCGGCACCGGGACGGGAGGCACGGATTCCGCCTGCTTCCTCGCCCGCGTCCGCCAGGTGCGTGCCATGGCGACGAACAGCGCGACGACGAGGGCGAGGATGATGCCCCCTTCGAGCCAGCGCAGCGCGTCACCGCTCATGCCGTCGCCTCCGCCCGCGAGGCGCGCGCGTGTCCGGCGACCGTCTCGGCGTCGACGAGGTCCCCCGCCAGGAGCGTCGGGTACCCGTGGTGGAAGGTCGCGACGACCCGGCCCGGGAGCCGCATGCCGAGGTACGGCGAGTTCTGCGACTGCCCGGCGAGGTCGGCGACGGAGAATTCGCGGACGGCCGTCGGGTCGTACAGGGTGATCTCGGCCGGTGCGCCCTCGGCGATCCGCTGCCCGTGCCCCTCGACCTGGCCGATGCGCGCGGGCGCCTCGGACAGGACACGCGCGACGTCGGCCCAGTCGAGCCGGCCGTCGTCGACCACGGCGGCCTGCACGACGCTCAGCGCGGACTCGAGGCCGACCATGCCGTTCGCCGCCGCGGGCCACTCGCAGCACTTCGCCTCGGCGGTGTGCGGCGCGTGGTCGGTCGCGACGATGTCGATCGTGCCGTCGGCCAGGGCGGCCCGGAGCGCGTCGACGTCCTCGCGGGAGCGCAGCGGCGGGTTGACCTTGTACCGGGCGTCGTAGCCGGGTGCGCCGTCGTGCCCGGCGATGAGGTCCTCGGTCAGCACCAGGTGGTGCGGCGTGACCTCGGCGGTGACGTCGATGCCGCGGGACTTGGCCCAGCGGATCACCTCGACGCTGCCGGCGGTCGAGACGTGGCACACGTGCAGCCGGGCCCCGACGTGGTCGGCGAGCAGGACGTCGCGGGCGATGATCGCCTCTTCCGCGACCGCGGGCCAACCGGCGAGCCCGAGCTCCGACGACAGCCGCCCCTCGTTCATCTGGGCGCCGATGGTCAGCCTCGGCTCCTGCGCGTGCTGCGCGAGCACCCCGCCGAAGCCCTTGATGTACTCGAGCGCCCGGCGCATGAGGAGCGGGTCGGACACGCACGAGCCGTCGTCCGAGAAGACCCGGACCTTCGCCCGGCTCGTCGCCATGGCGCCGATCTCGGACAGGTGCGTGCCCTGGAGTCCCTGGGAGACCGCGCCGATCGGGCGCACCGTGACGTACCCGGCGTCGTCGCCGAGCGCCTGCACCTGCTCGACCACACCGGCGGTGTCCGCCACCGGCGACGAGTTCGCCATCGCGTTGACGGCGGTGAAGCCGCCCGCGGCCGCGGCACGCGAGCCGGTGAGGACCGTCTCCGACTCCTCGAAGCCGGGCTCGCGCAGGTGGGTGTGGAGGTCCACGAGACCGGGCAGGGCGATCAGACCGTCCGCGTCGACGACCGTGGCGCCGGCCGCGTCGAGACCGGAGCCGACCGCGGTGATGCGCCGCGCCTCCAGGCGGATGTCGGCACGCGTGCCGTCGACCAGCTGCGCGCCGCGGATGAGGTGGGCGGTCATGCGACGGTCTCCTTCGTTGCTGCGGTCGCTTCGGACCCGGTCAGGGCCAGGTAGAGCACGGCCATCCGGACCGACACGCCGTTCTCGACCTGCTCGACGACCGTCGAGCGGGGGTCGTCGGCGGCGACGCCGGCGATCTCGAGCCCGCGGTTCATCGGGCCCGGGTGCATGATCAGCGTGCGCTCGTCGAGCCGGGCGAACCGGCTCGCCGTGAGGCCCCAGTGCCGGGTGTACTCGCGCGGGTTCGGGAAGAACGCGTCGTTCATCCGCTCCTGCTGGATGCGCAGGGTCATCACGACGTCCGGGTCCTCGGCGAGGGCGACGTCGAGGTCGTGGTGCACCGCGGCGCCGAACGGCGTGCTCGCGACCGGGAGCAGGGTCGGCGGCGCGGCGAACGTGACGCTCGCGCCGAGGGTCTGCAGGAGCCAGGCGTTGCTCCGGGCGACCCGGCTGTGCAGCACGTCGCCGACGATGAGGACCCGGACGCCGTCGAGGCCCTGGCCGCGGCTGCCGGCACCGTGCAGGCGCCGGCGCATCGTGAACGCGTCGAGCAGGGCCTGCGTGGGGTGCTCGTGCGTGCCGTCGCCGGCGTTGACGACCGGGACGTCGATCCAGTCGGCGTCGGCGAGGACCCGCGGCGCACCGGACGCGCCGTGGCGCATCACGATGCCGTCGATGCCCATCGCGCCGAGGGTCTGCACGGTGTCCTTGAGGGACTCGCCCTTGGAGACGCTCGAGCCCTTCGCCGCGAAGTTGAGGACGTCGGCGGAGAGGCGCTTGGCGGCCGCCTCGAACGAGATCCGGGTGCGCGTGGAGTCCTCGAAGAAGAGGTTCACGACGGTCTTGCCGCGCAGCGCGGGGAGCTTGCGGACCTCGCGCGTGTTGACCTCGGCCATCTCCTCGGCGACGTCGAGGATGTGGATCGCCTCGGCGCGGGAGAGGTCGGCGGTGGAGAGGAGGTGCTTCACGCTGCACCCCCGTCGCCCTGCTCGATGACGACCTCGTCGGTGCCGTCGGTCTCGGTCAGGCGGAGCGTCACCCGCTCGTCGGAGGCCGTCGGCAGGTTCTTGCCGACGTGGTCCGCGCGGATCGGGAGCTCGCGGTGTCCCCGGTCGACGAGCACGGCGAGCCGGACCGCGCGCGGGCGACCGATGCCCTGGAGCGCGTCGAGCGCCGCCCGGACCGTGCGACCGGAGTACAGGACGTCGTCGACGAGGACCACGACCTTGCCGTCGATGCCGCTCGCCGGGATGGTCGTCCGGTGCGGCGCGCGACCGATGCCGTGGCCGAGGTCGTCCCGGTGCATCGTGACGTCGAGCGTGCCGACGCGGTGCGACCTGCCGGCGTCCGCGCCGGTCGCTGCCGGTTCGCTCGTCCGCTCGGGCTCGATGGCCGCCCACTCGGGCTCGATGTCCGCCAGGATGCGGTCGAGCCGCTCGGCCAGGACGGCACCCCGTGTCGGGATGCCCAGGAGCACGAGGTCCGAGGCACCGTGGTTGGCCTCGAGGATCTCGTGCGCGATGCGTGTCAGAGCACGCGTGATGTCGGAGTGCTGCAGGACCGTTCTGGTGCCCACGCCGACCTCCTTCCCCGCCTCACCGGACGGCATTAAAGGATGCTGACGTGGTCAACCCTACCGGGACTCCTGGTCCTCTGCGACCGTCCGACCGGACGGTGCACCGCTCGACTTCTCGCCCGGCGCGCGGCCGCCGGCGACGGCCCCGAGCACGCCGTTGACGAACCCGGCGGACTCCTCCGTCGAGAGCGACTGGGCCAGCTCGACCGCCTCGGCGATCGCGACCGCGTCGGGGACCTCGGGGTTGAACCGGAGCTCCCAGACGCCCATGCGCAGGATGCAGCGGTCGAGCACCGGCATGCGGGCGATCGACCAGCCCTGGGCGTGCTCGACGATCACGGCGTCGATCTCGTGGCGGGCGTCGTCGACACCCGTGACGATCTGGCGGGCGTAGTCCCAGCTGGAGGCACGCTCCGGCTGGTCGAGGTGCCGGACGGTCTCGGTCGCGAGGACGTCCGCGATCGGGAGCTCCCGCACCTCGGCCACGTACAGCATGTCGAGGGCGCGCTTGCGGGCCTTCGAACGAGCACTCATACGGGCGTCGCCTAGGAGTTGACGCGGCCGAGGAAGCTGCCGTCGCGCGTGTCGATCTTCACCGTGGTGCCGCTCTCGAGGTAGAGCGGGACCTGGATGCGGTGGCCGGTCGCGATGATCGTCGCGTCCTTCGTGCCACCGGACGAGCGGTCGCCCTGCAGGCCGGGCTCGGTCTCGACCTCGGTCACGATCGACGTCGGGAGCTCGACGTAGAGCGGGTTGCCCTCGTTCATCGCGATGGTGACCATCGCGGACTCGAGCAGGTAGTTCTTCGCGTCGCCGACGACCGTCGCCGAGACCGGGATCTGGTCGTAGGTGTCGGTGTCCATGAACACGTAGGAGTCGCCGTCCTCGTAGAGGAACTGGTAGTCACGGCGGTCGACCGTCGCGGTGTCGATCTTCGCGCCCGCGTTGAAGGTGCGGTCGACGACCTTGCCCGACACGACGTTCTTCAGCTTGGTGCGGACGAACGCGCCGCCCTTGCCCGGCTTGACGTGCTGGAACTCGACGACCGACCAGAGCTGCCCGTCGATGATGAGAACGGCGCCGTTCTTGATGTCAGTGGTACTGGCCATGAGTCTTCGATGTCCCGTTCGATCGTGTTGTGAAGGTCTGCGGACCGCGCTGGGTCCCGGACGAGTGTAGCGGACGGGTCGTGGCGTCCCCGAGCAGTGCTTGTGCGGTCACTCTCGTCGTCGCGCGCGGATCGCGTCGACCGCCGCCCAGGCGAGCAGCACCACCGCCGCTCCCCCGAGCAGCGCTCCGGCCACCCCGGTCGAGATGACCGCCGTCGGCCGGGCCGGCAGCGCGAGGTACACGATCGACAGGATGCCGGCCCCGGCACCGAGCAGCACGAGCAGCACCCGCCGGACCACCCCGTTCAGCGTCCGTCGGTCCCGCCGGTCCGCGAACAGCCGGATGTTGACCGACAGCTTGCCGGTCTCGATCGCCTCGCCGATGCGGTCCACCCGGCGCGGCAGCCGGCGTGCGGCCGTCACCGCGCCGAACAGCTCGCGCACCGCCACGTCCCGGAGCTTGCCCGGTCGCAGCTGGTCGCGGATCTGCTCCGAGGCGAGTCCTCGTGACTCCTCGAGCAGGTCGAACGTGGGGGCGAGCGTGCGCAGCGTCCCCTCGAAGATCGCCAGGGCGCGCGCGGCGGCGACGAAGTCCGGCGGCGCCTTCAGCCGGTACCGCCCGAACACCGCGACGGCGTCGTCCACCGTCTCGACGCCGATCCGGGCACCCGGACCGAGCTCGTCCGCGACGAAGCGCGCGATGTCCCGGCGGAAGTCGGGTTCGTCCTGGGCGTCCCGGACCGGTGCCATCCGGAGCACCGCGTCGGCGATCCGCGACGTGTCGTCCTGGATGTACGCGGCGAGCAGCTCCTGCACGATGTCCCGCAAACCGGGGTCGAGCCTGCCCACCGATCCGAAGTCGATGAGCGCCGGCCGGTCGTCGGGCAGCAGCAGGACGTTCCCGGGGTGGAGGTCACCGTGGTACACCCCGTCGAACACCACCTGCCGGAGGAACGCCCGGAGGATCGACCGCATCGGCTGGTCGAGGTCGCGGTCGCTCCCCTCGGCCCGGATCGCGCTGAGGGTGTCCCCCTCGAGGAACTCCATCACGAGCACGCGCCGACCGGAGAGCTCCGGGTACGGGTCCGGGAAGCGCACCTCGTCGGGGCGGGCGCTCCGGCGCTGGGCAGCCCGCAGTGCCTCGAGGTTCCGGAGCTCCGAGCTGAAGTCGACCTGCCGCACGAGGTCGTCGGCGTACTGCTGGGCCACGTCCTGCACGCCGACCTGACGGGCCTCGACCGACCAGCGCGCCATGAACCGAACGACGCGGAGGGCGATGTCGACGTCGCGCCGCACGGCCTGGTCGATGCCGGGCCGCTGCACCTTGACAGCGACGCTCGTGCCGTCGGCGAGGCGGGCGCGGTGGACCTGTGCGATCGACGCCGCGGCCACCGGGACCGGATCGAAGGCCGCGAAGACCTCGTCCACGGGGGCGCCGAGTTCGCGTTCGAGCAGCGCTGCGACCTCGTCCGCGGGTGCCGGGGACACGTTCCGCTGCAGGTGTGCGAGCCCCTCGGTCCACTCCTCGGGGAGCAGGTCGTCGCGGGTGGAGAGGAGCTGTCCCATCTTCACGAACCCGCCGCCGGCCTCCTCGAGCGCACGGCGGAGGTGCTCGGCCTGGCTGCGGCGGAGGTCCGAGGTCGCCGGGTCGTGCGAGAAGTCCAGGCGCCGGAACGGGACGAGGCCGTGCCGGCGTGCGATCGACAGCAGCTCGGTGAACCGGCGGGCACGGGACCGGACGGTCCCGGGGTCGGTCGCGTCCGGTGTGGACAGGTCGCTCAGGCGTGGCGGGGTGGGCACGGTTCCAGTCTGCTCCCCCGCCCTGCGTGGTCGGTTCCTCCACAGCCTGGAGGCGCGGCTCGCCGTCCCCAGGTCGGCCGACGCCCGCCCTGCGGCCGCCTCCACTGCGTCAGGCTGCGGTCATGGAGACAGCACTCGTCACGGCGCTCATCGCCGCTGCCGCGGCGATCGTGGCCGCCGTCGTCAGCTGGTTCGGCGCGTTCCAGAACCGTCGGACGGCCGATCGCGACCACGCCTGGGATCGATTCACCTGGTCCGTCTCGCAGCACCAGAGTGATCAGACATACGACATTTCGACAACTGTGCTCCGGGGACTCGCCGACGTATCGTGGTGGTCCAAGGCGGACCGGCGGCTCGCAGACCGCGCGTTGCGCCGCCGCGTCCCTCGGAGCAGGCCGACCGTCGACACGAAGGAGCCGGAGTGATGCCGATCTTCAGACGCCTCCCGGATGCGCTCGATCCCGACCGCGACGACGACGCGTACTGGGCATGGGAGAACGGAGCGACCATCGCCGAGTTCCACGAATGGAAGCGGACGGATGTCCTCACCGTCTCGATGCGGGTGAAGTGGTGGTGGCGACGGACCCGCCGCGTCCTCCGCTGAGCTAGACCCCGACCTCCTGGTAGGCGGTGAAGAGCAGGTGGTCCTCGGGTCCCTCGAGCGTGACCGGCTTGCCGACACCGTCGAGGATGATGAACCGGAGCATGCCGGCGCGGGCCTTCTTGTCACGACGCATCGTGGCGAGGAGACCCTCCCAGCGACCGATGCCGTAGGTCGTGGGCAGCTCGAGCGACTCGAGGATCGCGCGGTGCCGGTCCACCGTGGCGTCGTCGAGGTGTCCGGTGAGGCGCGCGAGCTCGGCGGCGAAGACCATCCCGACCGCGACGGCCGCTCCGTGTCGCCACTGGTACCGCTCGGCGTGCTCGATGGCGTGCCCGAGGGTGTGCCCGTAGTTCAGGATCTCGCGGCGGCCCTGCTCGGTGAAGTCGTCCGAGACGACCTGCGCCTTGAGTTCGATCGCGAGCTCGACGACGCGGCGGAACTCCGGCGTGGTCGGGTCGGTGACGCGGTCGACGTCGGCCTCGATGATGTCGAGGATCTCCGGGACGGCGATGAAGCCGGCCTTCACGATCTCGGCGAAGCCCGTGAGGATCTCGTTGCGGGGCAGCGTGGCGACGAGGTCGATGTCGGCGACGACCGCGCGGGGCGGGGAGAAGGCGCCGACGAGGTTCTTGCCCTCGTTGGTGTTGATGCCGGTCTTGCCGCCGACGCTGGCGTCCACCATGCCGAGGACGCTCGTGGGGATCGCGACGTACGGCACCCCGCGCAGCCACGTCGCAGCGACGAACCCGGCGAGGTCGGTCACGGCACCGCCGCCGAGGCCGATGACGGCGTCGGTGCGGGTGAAGTCGGACTGCCCCATGATCTGCCAGCAGAACGCGGCGACCTCGACGCGCTTGGCGCCCTCGGCATCCGGGACCTCGGCGATGAGGGCCTCGAGGCCGGCGTCGACGAGCAGGTCGCGCAGCGCGTTCGCCCGGGCGCCCAGCGTCGGGGCGTGCACGATGAGGACCTTGGCGACACGGGGGCCGAGGAGCGCCGGCACCGAGCCGAGCAGGCCGTTGCCGACGGCCACGACGTAGCCGTCCGCGCCGCCGACGCGGATCTCGGTGGTGCCCTCGGGGCGGACGGACTGGGTCGGGTCGGTCACACTGTTCCTTCGCTCGTGGGTGCACCGGTGCTGGCCGGAGGGGTCTCGTTGCGCAGCCACGCGACGACGTCGTCGACGACGCGCGACATCGGCCGGCGCGAGGTGTCGAACACCGCGTGCGCGAGCTCGGCGTAGGTCGCCGCTCGCGCGTCCATGATCGTCTGCCACGCGTCGATGCCGCCGTTCGCCAGGAGCGGGCGGTCGCTGCCGGCGATCCGGTCGGCGACGGCCTCGGGCGAGACGGTCAGCAGGACGATGCGCGCTCCGGCCATGGCCTCGCGCGTGGCGACGTGGGTGACGGCCCCGCCACCGACGGCGATGACGCCCCCGGTCGACAGCGCTGCCCGGACGGCTGCCGCCTCGAGTTCACGGAAGGCGGCCTCGCCACGGTCCGCGAATATCCCGGGGATCGGACCGTGCTCGCGGACGATCACCCGGTCGGTGTCGGTGAACGGGACGCCCAGCGCCTTCGCCACGCGCTTGCCGACGCTGGACTTGCCGGCGCCCATCGGCCCGATGATGACCACCGGGGCTGCGGGACCGGCCGACGGCGACGCCGCCGCCGGCTCGGGTGTGTGCGTCACCAGGCCGAGGAGTGCTCGGCGGCCTCGGTGCTGCGGGTGCGCAGCGTCTCCGGGATCGACGCGAGGTACGCGTCGAGGTTCCGCTTCGTCTCGACGACGTTGTCGCCACCGAACTTCTCGAGCACGGCGTCGGCGAGGACGAGCGCGACCATGGCCTCGGCCACGACACCGGCAGCGGGCACGGCACAGACGTCGGAGCGCTGGTGGTGCGCCGAGGCGTCCTCACCCGTGGCGACGTCGATGGTGTGCAGCGCGTGCGGGACGGTCGCGATCGGCTTCATGCCGGCGCGGACGCGCAGCACGGTGCCCGTGGACATGCCACCCTCGGTGCCGCCGGCGCGGTCGGACGTGCGGTAGATCTCGCCGTCTTCGCGGAAGAGCTCGTCGTGCGCCTCGGATCCGCGGCGGGCAGCGGTCGCGAAGCCGTCGCCGACCTCGACGCCCTTGATCGCCTGGATGCCCATGATCGCCGCGGCCAGACGAGCGTCGAGCCGGCGGTCCCACTGCACGTGCGATCCGAGTCCGGGCGGGACGCCGTAGAACAGCACCTCGACGACGCCGCCGAGGGTGTCGCCGTCCTTCTTCGCGGCTTCGACCTCGGTCACCATGCGAGCGGAGGTCTCGGCGTCGAAGCACCGCAGCTGGTCGTCGTCGAGGCGGTCGACGTCGTCCGGCAGGGGCAGCGCGGTGCCGTCGGGGACGCGGACGGTGCCGACCTGCAGCGTGTGCGCGACCGATCGGATGCCGAGCTCGGCCAGGAAGGACTTCGCGACGGCGCCGAGCGCGACCCGGGCCGCGGTCTCGCGAGCGCTCGCGCGTTCGAGGATCGGGCGGGCCTCGTCGAAGCCGTACTTCTGCATGCCGACGAGGTCGGCGTGGCCGGGACGCGGGCGGGTGAGCGGGGCGCTCCGACCACGGGAGAGGTCGGTCTGCTCGACGGGCTCGGGGTTCATGACCTCGACCCACTTCGGCCACTCGGTGTTGCCGATGCGGATCGCGATCGGGCTGCCGAGGGAGTAGCCGTGCCGAACGCCGCCGGAGACGTGCAGTTCGTCCTGCTCGAACTTCATGCGGGAGCCGCGGCCGTAGCCGAGCTTGCGTCGCGCGAGATCGGTACGGATGGACTCGAACGACACCGGGACACCCGCGGGCAGGCCCTCGAGCATTGCGATCAGTTCGGGTCCGTGGGACTCACCAGCAGTCAACCAACGAAGCATGGTGTCCATCTTCCCACAGCCCGGGCCCCGTGCGACGCCGCTCGACTACTGGTAGTCGGGGTGTGCCCGGAGCCACGCCTGGAACTGGTCGACGGCGACGAGGTGCTGCGCGTACGTGTCGGAGAACACCGTCTCGCCGGTCTCGAGGTTCACCGTCACGAAGTACAGCCACTTCCCCTGCGCCATGTTCGTGACGGCCTTGATCGCGATGTCGCCGGGGTTCGAGATCGGTGCCGGCGGCAGGCCGTCGTGCACGTAGGTGTTGTACTTGTTCGACGCGTCCTTGCGCTCGGCGTCGGTCGTCGTCACCCGGTGGGTGTTGCCCGTGCCGTAGGCGACCGTCGCGTCGGACTGCAGCGGCATGTCGATGTCGAGCCGGTTCTGGAACACCCGCGCGACCTTCGGGTAGTCGGCGGCGAGGCCGGCCTCCTTCTGCACGAGCGAGGCGAAGACGATCACGCGCTCCTGGTCGGCCTCGGCCACGCCTGCGGCCGAGAGGTGCTCCTTCATCGTGTCGACCATCGACTTGAAGTACTCCGTCGCGCTCCACCCCGGGTTGATCGGGTAGGTCGCCGGGAACAGCCAGCCCTCGAGCGTGGTCGTGTTCGCCGGCAGGTCGTACGCGGAGAGGTCCTTCGCCGCGGCGGAGACCTCGGCGGCGGAGAGTCCCGCCTTCGAGACCATGCCGGCCTCGATGTCCTTGAGCGCCGTGCCCTCGGGGATCACGATCGAGGCCTGGACGCGGTTGTCCTTGTCCTGCAGCGCCGCGAGGGCCGCCTTCGAGCTCATCTTCTTCTTGAGCGCGTACGACCCCGGCTGGAACTGGACGTCCGGCGAGGCGAGCAGGAGCTTGTAGAAGACCTTCGAGTCCTTCACGACACCGCTGCGCTGCAGGGTCGCGGCGACGTTCTCGCCGATGTCGCCCTGCTTGATGGTGATCGTCACCTTGCTGGTGCCGTCGCCGGAGTAGTCGTCGGGCTCCTGCGAACCGCTGATGGCGGCGACGAGCTGCTGGACCTTGGGGGCCGCGAAGGAGTACGCGGACACCCCGACCGCGAGGACCACCGCGACGATGACGATGCCCGCGATGAGCGGGCCGCGACGACGCTTCGGACGCGGCTCACGCGGGCCGCGTGGCGACCTGGAGGCGCCCCCACGTCCACCGCGACCGCCGCGTCCACCGTCTCCCGCGCCTCCGGGGCCATTGCCGGGCTGGTCGGGACCACCTGCGCTGGCACCCGCGCCGGCGGCCGTGGCCGTGCCGGCGTCACCGCCGCGTGCCGCGGCACGCGCGTCGTCGTCGACGTGGAGTTCGCCGGTGAGGAGCGCGTGCACGTCCGGGTGCAGCTCGTCGGGTGACGACGCCACCGGGGCGTCCGCCGCGGCGGCGCGACGGTCGTCGTCGGCTCGGCCGAGGTCGGGACGGTCGGTGCTCGACCCGGCCGCGTCGGTGGTGGCCGGGCTCGCGTCCGCGGGGCCCGCGTCGGCGCGCGCCCGCGCGGCTTCGGCGGCGCGTGCTTCGCGTCGGGACATCGGTCGACCGGTCGCGTCCGGGGCGCCGTTCCGCACGCCGGTGGTCTCGCCCGCGTCACCGCGTGCGTCGGGGGTCTCCGCACGGTCGGAAGTCGTCTTCCGCCGCTCGGCGTCGTTGCCGGGCGCGATGATCGCGTTCCAGTCCAGGTCGTCTGCCAACGGTCCTCGGGTCTCTCGGTCGGGAACTCCGTCTGGGCTCGGGGTGCTGGGCGACGGTGTGGCAGCCGCGTTCAGGCGAGCACTGCGGTGGTCCGCAGTTTCAGGGGAGCGTGGCCCCGGGTGGGGCACTGGCCGCACGCTCGTGGTCGAGCGCGTGTTGCAGAATGATAACAGCGGCCGCTTGGTCGATCACGGCGCGGGACTTCTTCGTGTTCTTGCCGGCCTGGTGCAGGCCGCGCTGGGCCGTCACGGTCGAGAGTCGTTCGTCGACCAGGCGCACCGGACGGTGTTCCGCCAGGCGCCCGGCGAACTCCCGGGCGTCCGCCGTGGACGGGGTGTCCCCGCCCGACATCGAGAGCGGCAGCCCGACGACGATCTCGAGGACGTCGTACTCCTCCGCGATCTCGAGGATCCGCCGGACGTCCGTGGCGTCGTGCCGGGCGACGGTCTCGACGGGCGTCGCGAGGAGCCCGTCACGGTCGCACACGGCGACCCCGATCCGGGCGCGGCCGACGTCGACGCCGAGCCGGCGCCCGGAACGGATCGCCACGATCAGGCCGCGAGCCGGTCGGTGACCGCGCGGAGGGCCGCCGGGAGCGCCGACGCGTCGGTGCCACCGCCCTGCGCGAGGTCCGGCTTGCCGCCGCCACCACCACCGAGGACGCCGGCGGCCTCCTTCGCGAGCGGTCCCGCCTGCACACCGGCGGCGCGGGCGGCGTCGTTCGTCGCGACGATGACCACCGGCTTGTCGTTGATGACCGCGCCGAGGACCACCACGGCGGCACCGTCGCCGAGCTGGCTGCGGACACCGGTCGCGAGCGCGCGGAGGTCGTCACCGGACTGGAGTCCCTGGACGGACTCGGCCACGACGGTCGTCGCACCCACCGTCGTCGCCTGGCGTGCGATCGCCGGGACGCGCTGCTGGAGGTTGGCGGACTCGAACTCGGCGACGCGCTTCTGCGCCGTCCGCAGGTCCTCCATCAGGGACTGCACGCGGGTCGGCAGGTCCTCTCGGGGGGCCTTGAGTGCGCTCGACAGCTGGGACACGATGGTCCGCTCGACGGCGAGGTCGCGGAAGCCCTCGAGCCCGACGAGCGCCTCGACGCGGCGGTTGGTCGAACCGACGCTCGACTCCCCCACGAGGTTGACGAGCCCGACCTGGGCGCTGGACGCCACGTGCGTGCCACCGCAGAGCTCACGGGACCACGGGCCGCCGATGTCGACCATGCGGACCTCGGAGCCGTACTTCTCGCCGAACAGCGCCTGCGCGCCGAGCGACTTGGCCTCGTCGAGCGGGAGCACGCGCGTCGAGACCTCGAGGTCGGAGCGGATCGCGTTGTTCACGACCTCCTCGATCTCGGAACGGGTCTCGAGCGAGACCGGCTGCGACCACGAGAAGTCGAGCCGCATGTAGCCCGACTTGTTGTACGAGCCGGCCTGGAGTGCCTCCGGGCCGAGGATGTCGCGCAGTGCGGCGTTCACGAGGTGCGTCGCGGAGTGCGCCTGGGTCGCACCGCGGCGGTACTCGGCGTCGACCACGGTCGTCGCCGGCGCACCGACACCGACCTCGCCCGAGCGCACCTGGACCGTGTGGCTCCACAGACCGGCGACGGGACGCTGGACGTCGAGCACCTCGAGGTCGAAGCCGTTGCCGACGATCGAGCCCTGGTCGGCATCCTGACCACCGGACTCGGCGTAGAGGGAGGTCTCGCCGAGGATGACCTCGGCGATGTCGCCCGCGACCGCACGGTCGACGCTCACGCCGTCCACGATGATGCCGAGGATGTTCGTCTCGGCCTCGAGCGCGTCGTAGCCGAGGAAGACGGTCTCGCCCTTCGCCCGGAACGCGCTGTAGACGCTGAGGTCGGCGAGCGCGGTCTTCTTGCTCTTGGCGTCCGCTTTCGCCCGCGCCCGCTGCTCGGACATCAGGGTCTCGAACGCGGATCGGTCGACCTGGACGCCGGCTTCCTCAGCCATCTCCATCGTGAGGTCGATCGGGAAGCCGAAGGTGTCGTGCAGCAGGAACGCCGTGTCCCCGCCGATCGAGGGCGCGCCGTCCTGCTTCGCGCGCTCGACCGCGACGTCGAGGATCGTCGTGCCCTGCGCGAGCGTGCGGAGGAAGGTCTCCTCTTCCGCGTAGGCGATGCGCGCGATGCGGTCGTAGTCGCTGCCGACCTCGGGGTAGGCGTCGCGCATGGCGTCGCGCGACGCGGGGAAGAGCCGGGGGAAGGTCGCGCCCTCGACGCCGAGCAGGCGCATCGCGCGCACGGTGCGGCGGAGCAGGCGGCGGAGGATGTAGCCGCGGCCCTCGTTCGACGGGGAGACGCCGTCGGCGATGAGCATGAGCGCCGACCGGACGTGGTCCGCGATGACGCGCATGCGGACGTCGTCCTCGTGCACGGCGCCGTACCGACGACCGGAGATCGCCGCCGCCTCGTCGAGGACCGGGCGCACCTGGTCGATCTCGTACATGTTGTCGACGCCCTGCTTGATGAAGGCGACGCGCTCGAGCCCCATGCCCGTGTCGATGTTCTTGTTCGGCAGCTCGCCCGTGATCTCGAAGTCGTATTTCGAACGGACGTCGGCGATCTGGTACTGCATGAACACGAGGTTCCAGATCTCGACGTAGCGGTCGTCGTCGGTCGCCGGACCGCCGTCGATGCCGTACTCCGGACCGCGGTCGAAGAAGATCTCGGAGCAGGGGCCCGCCGGCCCGGGCTGCCCGGTCGACCAGTAGTTCGTGTCCTTGCCGAGCCGCTGGATCCGCTCGTCGGGGAGCGAGGAGTGCTGCTTCCAGAAGGCGATCGCCTCGTCGTCGTCCTCGTACACGGTGACCCAGAGGTCGTCGGGCGAGAAGCCGAGCCCACCGTCCGGCTCGGGCGTCGTGAGGAACTGCCAGGCGTACTCGATCGCCTGCTCCTTGAAGTAGTCGCCGAACGAGAAGTTGCCGTTCATCTGGAAGAACGTGCCGTGCCGCGGGGTCTTGCCGACCTCTTCGATGTCGTTCGTGCGGATGCACTTCTGGACACTCGTGGCGCGGGGGTACGGAGCGGGGACGAGCCCGGTCAGGTACGGGATGAACGGCACCATGCCGGCGACCGTGAACAGGAGCGAGGGGTCGTCCGAGACGAGCGAGGCGGACGGGACGACGGTGTGGCCGCGGTCACCGAAGAACTGGAGCCAACGGCGGCGGATCTCTGCGGTCTGCATGGTGCTTCCTGGTTTCAGGTCGTGTGCGTGGGAGGGGTCGTCGGTCAGACGTCGGTGCGGAGCTCGGCCTCGCGAGAGCGGTAGCCCTCGGCGACGGCACCACGGAAGGCTTCCGCGCGAGCGTTCACGTCGGCGAAGAACCGCGCGCCACCGGGGGTGTTCGCGACCTTGTGCGCGACGGCGAACCCGATGACGACGCCGACGGCGACGAAGAACAGCTGCTTCACGGTGCCTCTCCCTCTTGTGCACGCGAGCGGTGCGTGCCCAGACGATCTTACCGACGACACCGGCCACCGACGCCGAACGGCGGGCCGCCCTCGTGAGAGGACGACCCGCCGTTCGGGTGTGATCAGTGGATCAGCGAGCTGCGTAGTACTCGACGACGAGCTGCACTTCACAGGTCACGGGGACCTCGGCGCGCTTCGGGCGACGGACCAGGCGGGCCTGGAGCTTGTCGATCTCGACCTCGAGGTAGCCCGGGACCTTCGGCAGGACTTCCTGGTGCCCACCGGCGGCGGCGACCTGGAAGGGCTCGAGGGACTCGGAGCGCTGCTTCACGTGGATGAGCTGCCCCTCCTTCACGCGGAAGGACGGACGGTCGACGAGCTTGCCGTCGACCAGGATGTGACGGTGCACGATCAGCTGCCGGGCCTGCGCGGTGGTGCGGGCGAAGCCGGCACGGAGCACGAGGGCGTCGAGGCGCTGCTCGAGGAGCTCGACCAGGTTCTCACCGGTCAGGCCCTTCGTCTTGCGGGCCTCTTCGAAGACGATGCGGAGCTGCTTCTCGCGGATGCCGTACTGGGCGCGCAGACGCTGCTTCTCACGGAGGCGGACGGCGTAGTCGCTGTCCGCACGACGGCGGGTGCGGCCGTGCTCACCGGGGCCGTAGGGGCGCTTCTCGAGGTAACGGGCCGCCTTCGGCGTCAGCGGGATGCCGAGCGCGCGCGAGAGGCGGGTCTTGCTGCGGGTACGTGACTTGGTAGACACAGGGTCCTTTTCTCTGTCTGAACTGAATGACTCGAGGGGATCCGTCCGACCGTGGGCAACGAGACACACGGAAGGGATCGGTCCCGACGACGGGATCCAGAGGGATGAGCCTGTGGGATCGGACGGCTACAGTCCGAACCTCTGCCCCCGTACCACCGGAGTGGCACTCTGTCCTCGACGCAGCCGTGCTCGAGGACCAGGACGTAGGCCCGGCAATGCTAGCAGGAACTCGGGGCGGCCACTACTCGCCGCGGGTGATCTTCCGGAGGCGCTCGAGTCGCGGCCCGACCTCGCGCTCGAAGCCGTTCGCCGTCGGGGTGTAGTACTCGGTGCCCTCGAGCGCGTCGGGCAGGTACTGCTGCTCGGCGACACCGTGCTCGGCGTCGTGCGAGTAGACGTAGCCCTTGCCGTGGCCGAGCCGCTTCGCGCCGGGGTAGTGCGCGTCGCGGAGGTGCATCGGCACGACCCCGAGCCGCCCGGCCTTGACGTCGGCGATCGCGGCGTTCACCCCGTTGTAGGCGGCGTTCGACTTCGGCGCGGTCGCCAGGTAGACGACCGCCTCGGCCAGGGGGATCCGGCCCTCGGGCATGCCGATGAGCTGGACGGCCTGTGCGGCCGCGACCGCGATGGGCAGGGCCTGGGGATCGGCCATGCCGATGTCCTCGGACGCCGAGATGATGATGCGACGGGCGATGAACCGCGGGTCCTCGCCCGCCTCGATCATGCGCGCCAGGTAGTGGAGTGCGGCGTCGACGTCGCTCCCCCGGACGGACTTGATGAACGCGCTGATGACGTCGTAGTGCTCGTCGCCCTGGCGGTCGTAGCGGAGCAGTGCCCGGTCGACCGCTGCGGCGACGGTGTCGGCGTCGACGACCGGGACGGTGTCGACGCCGTCGAGGGCCCCGTCCGCGTCGTCGTCGGCCTGCGCTGCGACGGCCGAGGACGCCGCTGCCTCGAGCGCGGTGAGTGCCCGACGGGCGTCGCCGGAGGACAGCCGCACGATGGCGCTGCGGGCCTCGTCGCCGAGGACGACCGATCCGCCGAGACCCCGCGGGTCCTCGACCGCGCGGTCGACGAGCATGCCGAGGTCCTCGTCGGTGAGGGGCTTGAGCGTGAGCAGCAGGGAGCGGGACAGCAGCGGCGAGATGACCGAGAACGACGGGTTCTCGGTCGTCGCCGCGATGAGGATGACCCAGCCGTTCTCGACGCCGGGCAGCAGGGCGTCCTGCTGGGCCTTGCTGAAGCGGTGGATCTCGTCGAGGAAGAGGACCGTGGTCGAGCCGTAGAGGTCGCGGTGCGTGAGCGCCTTCTCCATGACCTCGCGCACGTCCTTCACGCCGGCCGTCACGGCCGACAGCTCGACGAACTCGCGACCGGACTGCCGCGCGATCGCCTGCGCCAGGGTCGTCTTGCCGGTGCCGGGCGGTCCCCACAGGATCACCGAGACGCCGCCGGGGTTCTCGCGCGTGCCCGTCGCGAGCTGCACGAGGGGGCTGCCGCGGCCGAGCAGGTGCTGCTGGCCGGCGACCTCGTCGAGGCTGGTCGGCCGCATCCGCACCGCGAGCGGGACGGACCCCTGCGCCAGCCCGGCGCGACCGCCGGTGGTGGGCGCACGCATGCCCGAACGGTCCGCTGCCATGTGACCAATCGTAGGCCGACCCACCGACAGGGGCGTGCCTCCAGGCCTCCGACAGGGCCGTTTACAGTACGCTCGTCGCACACTCGACGAGAGGTACGACCAGCACCGTGGCACCGAAGAACCAGGCGCGTGACAACCGGGAGGCGCGCGAGCGCCTCCGCCTCTACACGGCACGGCAGGGCCTGCACGAACGGCAGCGGCGCCGCCGGGTGCGGGACAACGTCGTCGGCGCCGGTGTCCTCGTCCTCGTCGCGGCGTTGGCGACCGGTTCGCAGCTCGCCTTCGCCGGGTCGCATGGTGGCGGGGCGGACGCGAGCGCGAGTGCCTCCGCGACCGCGACGCCGACCCCGTCCGCGAGTGCCACCGCCGCGAACACGGGTGACGTCCCGAGCAAGTCCATCGCGAAGGACTCCACCTGGACCGGGTCGCTCACCCTGAACAAGGACGTGAAGCTCGGCATCGAGCTGGACGGCGAGAAGGCACCCCAGGCCGCGAGCGTCGAGATCAAGCTCATCCAGGAGCAGTTCTACAACGGCACCACCTGCCACCGGCTCGCCGACAGCACCGGGTTCGAGTTCCTGCAGTGCGGCTCCGCGAACGGCGACGGCACCGGTGACGCCGGCTTCCAGTACGGCCCGCTCGAGAACGTCCCGAGCGACGGCAAGTACACCAAGGGCACCATCGCGATCGCCCGCAGCTCGTCGGCGTACTCGCAGACCACGCAGTTCTTCATCGTCTACGGCGACACCACGCTGGACGGCTCCACCGGCGGCTACACCGTCGTCGGGAAGGTCACCAGCGGCCTCGACGAACTCGAGTCGAAGATCACGTCGAAGGGCATCTCCTCCGCCGGCAGCGACGGCACCGGCGAGCCGAAGGTGGCGACCAAGATCACCGGCGCGACGATCGAGCAGGAGAAGTAGTCCACAGGCGCGCCGACCCGGCGGGTCGCAGATGCTCTCCGTGCAATAGGCTGACGACCTGACCGTGCCGACGGCGACGTCGGTGATGCACGACCACGATCGAGGCGAGACCTGTGGGACCTGACGAAGCAACGACCTGGGGGCGGGTCGACGAGAACGGGACGGTGTACGTCCGGTACGAGGACACCGAGAAAGCCGTCGGTGAGTACCCGGACGCGACACCCGACGAAGCCCTCGCCTACTTCGCGCGGAAGTACGCCGACCTCGAGGGGCAGGTGAAGATCGCCGAGCAGCGCGTCCAGCGTGGCGCCTCGGCGAACGACGTCGCCCGCACGGTGGAGCACCTGCAGGCCCTCGTGGCCGAGGCACGGGTCGTCGGCGACCTCAAGTCGCTCGAGACCCGCGTCGCCGCCCTGACCGAGCAGCTCGGCTCCCTGACGAAGGAGCAGGCCGAGCAGGCACAGCAGGCCCTCGCGGACGCCCTGGCGCACCGCACCGCCCTGGTGGAAGAAGCCGAGGCCCTCGCCGCGGTCGACCCGGCACGGGCGCAGTGGAAGCAGATCACCGCGCAGCTCGACGACGTCTTCGCGCGGTGGCAGCAGCACCAGCACGACGGCCCGCGCATCCCCAAGAACGAGGCGAACGAGCTCTGGAAGCGTTTCCGCGCGGCCCGCTCGACCGTCGACCAGCACCGTCGCGCGTTCTACTCCGAGCTCGACGCCCAGCACCGCGACGCCCGCAACCGCAAGCAGGAGCTCGTCCAGCAGGCCGAGGCGCTCGCTCCCCGCGGGTCCGACGCGATCCCGGCGTACCGCGAACTGCTCGACGACTGGAAGGGCGCGGGGCGGGCCGGCAAGCGGCACGACGACGCACTCTGGGCGCGCTTCAAGGCCGCCGGTGACGTGCTGTTCGAGCAGCGCCACGCCGAAGCCGCCGCCGAGAACGTCGAGTACTCGGCCAACCTCGAAGCGAAGCAGGCGCTCCTGACCGAGGCCGAGCCGCTCCTGAAGGTCACCGACCGGGCTGCCGCACGCAAGACCCTCACGGGCATCCAGCGCCGGTGGGACGAGATCGGCAAGGTCCCCCGCGGCGACGTCCGGCGTATCGAGGACCGTCTCCGCGCGGTCGAGGACCACGTGCGCAGCCTCGAGGACGAGCACTGGAAGGCGTCCGACCCGGAGCGCAAGGCCCGTCAGACCGGTCTCGCGAGCCAGCTCGAGGACGCGATCGGCAAGCTCGAAGCAGAGCTCGCCGATGCCCAGGCCTCGGGCGATGCCCGCAAGATCAAGGACGCGCAGGAAGCGCTCGACGCCCGCAAGATCTGGCTCGACGCCCTCGGCGGCTGATCGGCCCCGTACGACGAAGCCCCCGCGACCGTTCGGTCGCGGGGGCTTCGTCGTCGGTCGCAGGGCTTGGGGGACGTCCGCAGTGTGCGAGGTCCCGCGCACCGTGGGACGCGGATGCCCTCGCACCGAGGCCGGAACCTCGCACACTGCGACAACTGGTCAGACGACGGCGGGGAGCCCCAGCAGCGTCCGGATGTCACGGTCGTCCTGCCGCATCTGCTCGGCGAGCTCGTCCATCGAGTCGAACTTCACCATCCCCCGCACGTACGAGACGAACAGCACCGAGATCGTGTCGCCGTAGAGGTCGATGTCCACGTCGAGCAGGTGCGCCTCGATCTGCTTCGCCGGCACGCCCTCGAACGTCGGGTTGTTGCCGACCGAGACGGCAGCCGGGTACACCGTGCCGTCGTGCAGCACCCGTGCGGCGTAGACGCCGTCGGCGGGGACGAAGCCCTCGGACGCCGGGTCGAGGTTCGCCGTCGGGTAGCCCATCGCCCGACCGCGCTCGTTCCCGTGCACGACGACGCTCCGCACCGCGTGTTCACGGCCGAGCAGGCGCGCGGCTTCGGCGACGCGGCCGTCCCCGAGGAGCTCGCGGATCCACGTCGAGGACACCCGTCGCTCGCCGTCCGGCCGGACGTCGTCGACCAGGTCGACGTCGTCGATGAGCTCGACGGTGAAGCCGTGCTGCTCCCCCAGCTCGCGCAGGAGGGCGACGTCGCCGGCGCCCTTCGCCCCGAACCGGAAGTCGCTGCCGACGAACACGAGCTGGGCGTGCAGGGTGTCGACGAGGATCTCGGACACGAAGGCCTCTGGTGCCTTCGACTGGAGCTCGTGGTCGAACCGGAGCAGCAGGGTGGCGTCGACCCCGACGTCGTCGAGCAGCTCGCGCCGCTGGGCGATGCTCGTCAGGGCGGGCGGCACCTTGTCCGGGTCGATCACGTCGAGCGGGTGGCGGTCGAACGTCACGACCGTGGACACGAGGCCGTGCTCGCGCGCCGCACGCTCGAGGTGCGCGATGACCGCACGGTGTCCGACGTGGACCCCGTCGAACTTTCCGATGGTGACCGCGCTCGGCCCGAAGCCCTGCGCCACGTCGGCGGTGTCGTCGTAGTACTGCACGTCGGTCCCTACTCGCCGGCCGGTACGGCGGACGGGGTCGTCTCGGTCGCGGTGGCGGTGCGGTGGTGCTTGCGGAGCCACCAGAGTCCGGCCACCGGCAGCACCAGCGGCGCGAAGGCGTAGCCCATGCCGTAGTACGACCAGATGGTGTCGTCGGGGAACAGCTGCCGGTCGAAGAGCGACAGCGTGCCGATCACGAGCACGCCGGTCATCTCGAAGACGATCGTGACGCAGGCCACGCGGTACCAGAACCGACCCGGCACGATGAGGGCGATCATCGCGACGATGTACACGACCGCGGCGACGGCGCTGAGGGTGTACGCGAACGGTGCGAACGAGAACTTCTCGATGATCTGCACGACGCTGCGTCCCGTCGCTGCCAGCGCGAGGATGCCGTAGACGGCGATGAGGACGCGGCCGATGCCGGTCGCGAGGGAGGATCTGGTCGCCATTGCACCGATTCTACCGACGGCGGGCGGCCAGGATGACGCACCACGACGAACGCGCAGTCGCCGAGGGCACGCGAGCGGGTCAGTTCAGGGCGAACCAGATCTGGTACATCCGGTAGACCATCACCGCGACCGTGAACGCACCGGCCCCGAGGACCACCGTGCTCCACTTCGTCCGGTCGATGAGCGCCCAGACGATGGTCGCCGGCGGGACGAGGAGCACCGAGACCGCGTACACGCCGAACTCGAGCGCGTTGCCGACCGGCGGGCTGCCCGTGGCCGGCAGGACGAGGGAGATCACACCCTGGGCGAGGAGCAGCAGCTCGATGAGCGCGAGCGACCCGACCGTGTAGTCGTTCGGCTTCCAGCCGATGAACCCCACGACGACCGCGAAGAGCCCGGCGAGCACGGCGATGACGAGCTGCACCCACATGAACCACTCGATCACGCGCCCACCCCCGATGCCGTCGGGAAGTTGGTGATGACGCGCAGCAGTCCGCGACGCACCGAGACGAGCCCGACGAGCCGGTCCCCCTCGGTGGCGACGGCCGCGACCGGGCCGTCGGTGTCCGGGTGGTCCGCCGCCACGCGTTTGCCGTCGGCGAGGTCCTTCGCCGCGGCCGCGTCGAGCGGCACGGACGGGAACAGGGTGCGGGCGACGTCGACCGGTCGGGCGAGTGCGGCCCGGACGTCGACGGACTCGTCCTCGAGGTCGATCGCGTCGTCGACGCTGAAGGGGCCGACCTCGGTGCGGCGGAGCGCGGTGAGGTGGGCGCCGGTGCCGAGTGCGGCGCCGACGTCACGGGCCAGCGCGCGCACGTAGGTGCCGGACGAGCACGACACGACCACGTCGAGGTCGATCACGGCCACGTCCTCGCCGTCGACGGAGACGACGCGGTCGCCCCGGCCGGTGACGTCGAACCGCGACACCGTCACGGTCCGGGACTGCAGGACGACCGCTTCTCCCTTGCGCGCGAGGTCGTAGGCGCGGCGGCCGTCGACCTTGATGGCGCTGACGGTCGACGGCACCTGCGAGATCTGTCCGCGCTGCGCGGCGACGGCCCGCTCGACCGCGGCCTCGGACACGTCCGCCGAGGACGTGCCCACCGCCGCGGTGGGGGTCCCGTCGGCGTCGTCCGAGTCGGTCGAGACCCCGAGACGGATCGTGGCGGTGTAGGTCTTGCCGAGCCCGACGAGGTGGGTCAGGAGCCGGGTCGACGGGCCGATCCCGAGCAGGAGCAGGCCGGTCGCCATCGGGTCGAGCGTGCCGGCGTGGCCGACCTTCTTCAGGCCCAGCCGACGTCGGGCGATGGAGACGACCCGGTGGCTGGAGATCCCCTGCGGCTTGTCGACGAGGAGGATGCCGTCGGGCGCGGTTTCGAGCACCAGAGGAGATTACCAGCGCTCCGGCGACTCAGCAGGCGTCGTTCCACTCGCGACGCGGGTGCTCGGGGTCGGTGACGTCGAGCACCGCGGACGCGGCGATCTTGACGTCCGCGCGGCGCTCGAGGCGCCCGGACTCCTGCTCCACCCACAGCGACCAGCGCCAGAGTCGGTGGGCACCGTGTGCCAGCACCCCGTGTCCGTGCACCACGAGGATGCCGGGGCCCTCGCCGGTGGACCGGAACGGCGCGACGAGGTCGGCCCGCAACGCGTCGACGTCGCTCGACGGTGCGGCGGCGGCCATCGCGGACACCCCGTGCTGCTGGAAGCCGTCGACGAGCCCGGAGGCCACGCGTTCGAGGTCGACGCCGTCCTGTCCGTCGATGCCGACGACCGTCCGGTTCGTGCCGACCTGTGCGATCACCTCGGCCGCGATCGCGGCCATGGTGTCGGTCTCCTGGGGTGCCCAACGTGCCATGCACCCACCGTAGGCTGTCGTGGTGAACGCGAGTCGTGCCTCCAGTCCGAATGTGGACAACCCGACCCGTCCACAGGACGCGACCCGACGAACGGACATCGCGACGCCGCTCATCGCGTGGTTCCGCGCCGAGGCGCGCGACCTGCCGTGGCGGCGTCCCGGGTTCCCCGCGTGGGGCACGCTGGTCAGCGAGATCATGCTGCAGCAGACCCAGGTCGCGCGCGTCGTCCCCCGCCTGGAGGCATGGCTCACCCGCTGGCCGACGCCTGCGGACCTCGCGGCCTCACCCCCGGCGGACGCGGTACGTGCCTGGGACCGGCTCGGCTACCCGAGACGGGCGCTCGCGCTGCACGCGGCCGCGACGGCGATCGCCGAGCAGCACGACAACGTGGTGCCCCGGGACGTGGACGCGCTGCTCGCGCTGCCCGGGATCGGGGACTACACGGCCCGGGCGGTCGCCGTGTTCGCGTACGGCGACCGGCACCCGGTCGTCGACGTGAACGTCCGGCGCGTCCTCGCCCGCGCCCTGCTCGGCCAGGGCGAACCGGGCCCGGCGAAGGCGAAGCAGGACCTCCCGCTGATGGAGTCGGTGCTGCCGGACGACCGTGACGACGCCGCAGCGACGAACGCCGCGGTGATGGAGCTCGGTGCGCTCGTCTGCGTCGCCCGCTCCCCCGCGTGCGACGCGTGCCCGATCGCCGACCGCTGCGCGTGGCGGGCCGCCGGCTACCCGGAGCACGAGGGCCCACGCGCGCCGAAGCAGGCGAAGTTCGCCGGCAGCGACCGGCAGGTGCGCGGGCTCATCATGGCGGAGCTCCGCGCGAGCGACGTCCCCGTCACGCGCGACGAGATCGAACCGGTGTGGCCCGACGCCGAGCAGCGGGACCGGGCGCTCGCGTCGCTCCTGCGCGACGGACTGGCCGTCGGGGACGACGCGAGCGGCTACCGGCTGCCCGAGGGCTGATCGGACGGGTCAGGCGCGCGCCGCGTCGGCGTCGTCCTCGTCCTCGTCGTGCTTGTACGGGTCGGCGTCGCCGGCGTAGGTCGCGCCGGCCGCGGCTGCACGGACCTGCTCGTCGCGCACCTGGGCCTGCACGAGCAGGTCCTCCATGTGCGCCGAGGTCTCCGGCAGGGCGTCGGCGATGAACTCGAGCGACGGGGTCAGACGAGCGGTGATGTTCTTACCGACCTCGGACCGGAGCATCCCGGTCGCGGCCTTGAGCGCCGCGGCGGAGTCGGCACGCTCCTCGTCGGTGCCGTACACGGTGTAGAAGATCGACGCGTGCTGCAGGTCACCGGTCACACGGACGTCGGTGATCGTCACGAACCCGAGTCGCGGGTCGCGAAGGCCCTTGTCGAGTCGGCGTGCGACGACTTCCTTGATGCGGTCCGCCATCTTGCGTGCGCGCTGCGGATCGGCCATGGGTGCCTCCTGTGGAGATGTCTTGCTCTGGAACGGGGCTGGGCCCCGACCTCCCGTGAAGGAAGCCGGGGCCCAGGGTAGTCACGCGATCAGTCGCGCGGCTTCTCGACGAGCTCGGTGGTCTCGATCTCGTCGCCGATCTGGATGTCGTTGAACTTGCCCAGACCGATACCGGCTTCGAAGTCCGTGCGGACCTCGGTCACGTCGTCCTTGAAGCGACGCAGCGACTCGATGGCCAGACCATCGGCGAGCACCACGCCTTCTCGGATGACGCGCGCCTTGGCGTTGCGCGTGATCGTGCCGGAGCGGACGATGACACCCGCGATGTTGCCGAACTTCGAGGAACGGAACACCTCGCGGATCTCGGCGACACCCGACTGGACCTCTTCGTACTCGGGCTTGAGCATGCCCTTGAGGGACTGCTCGATGTCCTCGAGTGCGTTGTAGATGACCGAGTAGAAGCGCACGTCGATGCCTTCGCGCGCTGCACGCTCGCGGGCCTTGACGTCCGGGCGGACGTTGAAGCCGACGACGATCGCGTTGTCGATCGTGGCCAGGTCGATGTCCGACTCCGTGATCGCACCGACGCCGCGGTGCAGGATCCGGAGCTGGACGCTGTCGTCGACCTCGATGTCCAGGAGCGACTGCTCGAGTGCCTCGACGGCACCGGAGACGTCACCCTTGATGATGAGGTTGAGCGAGTCGACCTTGCCCTCTTCGAGTGCACGGGTGAAGTCCTCGAGCGAGATGCGCTTGCGGGCCTTGGCCAGCTGGGCGTTGCGCTCGGCGGCTTCACGCTTCTCGGCGATCTGACGTGCCGTGCGGTCCTCTTCGGTGACGAGGAAGGTGTCACCGGCGCGGGGCACCGAGGACAGACCCTGCACCTGGACCGGACGGCTCGGCGTCGCGGCCTTGACCGCCACGCCGTTCTCGTCCGTCATCGCACGGACGCGGCCGTAGGCCGTCCCCGCAACGATGGCGTCGCCGACGTGCAGCGTCCCGGACTGGATGAGCACGGTCGCAACCGAACCACGGCCCTTGTCGAGGCGTGCTTCGATCGCCACACCGCGGGCGTCCTTGTCGGGGTTCGCACGCAGGTCGAGACCGGCGTCGGCCGTGAGCAGCACGGCGTCCAGGAGGTCCTGGATGCCGATGTTCTGACGAGCCGACACGTCGACGAACATGACGTCGCCGCCGTACTCCTCGGCCACCAGGTTGTACTCGGTGAGCTGCTGGCGGACCTTGGCCGGGTTCGCGCCTTCCTTGTCGATCTTGTTCACCGCGACCACGATCGGCACACCGGCCGACTGCGCGTGGTTCAGTGCCTCGATCGTCTGGGGCATGATGCCGTCGTCCGCCGCGACCACGAGGATCGCGATGTCCGTCACCTGGGCACCACGGGCACGCATGGCCGTGAAGGCCTCGTGACCCGGGGTGTCGATGAAGGTGATCGGGCGCTCGATGCCCTCGTGCTCGGTGACGATCTGGTACGCACCGATGTGCTGGGTGATGCCACCGGCTTCGCCCTCGACGACCTTCGAGTTGCGGATCGCGTCGAGCAGGCGGGTCTTGCCGTGGTCGACGTGACCCATGACGGTGACCACCGGGGGCCGCTGCTGCAGCACCGAGTCGTCCTCGTCGTCCAGCTCGGCTTCGAGGTCGATGTCGAAGCCCTCGAGGAGCTCCTTGTCCTCGTCTTCCGGCGAGACGATCTGGATCTTGTAGCCCAGCTCCTCGCCGAGGACCTCGAACGTGGCCTCGTCCAGCGACTCGGTCGCGGTCGCCATCTCACCGAGGTGGAACAGCACCGTCACCAGGTTGCCGGGGCTCGCGTCGATCTTGTCCGCGAAGTCCGAGATGCTCGCACCGCGACGCAGACGGACGACCGTGTTGCCGTCACCACGAGGGACCTGCACACCGCCGAGCGACGGCGCCTGCCGCATCTCGTACTCGGCGCGCTTCGTCCGCTTCGACTTGCGGGCACGGCTCTTGCCGCCACCACGACCGAACGCACCAGCGGTACCGCCACCGGGGCCACGACCGCGGCCACCGCCACCGGCGGGACGCGGGCCGCTGAAGGCCGGACGCGGGAAGCCGCCACCGGCACCACCGGCACCGCCCGGACGACCACCGGGGCCGCCACGACCGCCGCCACCCTGGCCCGGGCGCTGCCCGAAGCCGTTCGGACGGCCTGCCTGGCCGGGACCACCGGGACGCGGAGCGCCCGGACGGGGAGCACCCGGACGCGGCGGGGCCGGACGCGGGATGCCGTTGCCGCCACCGGCGCCGGCGGCGGGGCGCTGGCCCATGCCCTGGTTGGACGAGTACGGGTTGTTGCCCGGACGCGGCGGGCGCGAGCCCATGCCCTGGCTCGACGCGTAGGGGTTGTTGCCGGGACGTGCGCCCGGCTTCGGGCCACCCGGCTTGGGGCCGGCTGCGGCACCGGGCTTCGGTGCGCCGCCGGGCTTGACGGCGTCGTCCTTCGGCTCGGCTGCTGCGTCGGGACCGGCGTCGCCGGACTTCTCGGCAGCGGCCTTCTCGGCAGCGGCGGCCTTGCGGGCAGCCTCGGCCTCGGCCTGTCGCTGGGCGACGGACTTCGGGGCGGCCGGGGTCGGCACGTCGGCGGCGGGCGCCTGCACCTCGGGCTCGGGCTCGGGGGTGGGTGCCGGACGGGCCGGACCCGGGCGGGGGCCGCCGGGCTTCGGTGCGCCCGACTTCGGCGCCGCGGTCTTGGCCGGCGCGCTCGGGGTCTGTGCCGCAGCGGGCTTCGACGCCGAGGCGCCGTCAGCCTGCAGCGCAGCACGGAGCTTGCGCGCGACGGGGGGTTCGACACTGGAGCTCGGGCCCTTGACGAACTCGCCGAGTTCCTTGAGCTTCTCCATTGCGGTCTTGCTGTCGACACCGAGTTCGGATGCGATCTCGTGTACGCGTGGTTTTGCCACTGTTCTCCTTCACGGGTCCCACCCCGTGCAAGGGGCAGGACTCAATGGATGACGGGTCTCATTTCGAGCCGCTCATCAGTTGTCCATAAGCCGTTCAGCCTGTTCTGTCATGTCCTGGTCGCGTGCCTGTGGTTCGGGGCGCCGGAGCGCTTCGAGGTAGTCACGCACCGCGGACGTGTCCGGTTCATGATCGAGCCGGAGCGCCCGGCGGTACGCCTTGCGCTTGACGGCCTGATCATGTGCTTCGACGGTCGGGGTGAGCCACGCTCCCCGCCCCGGCATGACTGCCTTCGGGTCCGCCACGACACGACCGTCGCTCAGGGCGACGACACGGAGGAGGGAGGACCGGGGAGCACGACGGCGACTGCCGATGCATGTTCTGACGGGAACCACCTTACTCCTCCCTCTCGACGACCGCGATCCGGCACGCCCGGACCGGACGTGCCACGAGCGAAACCGTCAGTCCTCGCCGTCCAGGATCGAGTCCGGCTGGATGTCGATCCGGGCGCCCGTGAGCTTCGCGGCGAGGCGGGCGTTCTGCCCTTCCTTGCCGATCGCGAGCGACAGCTGGTAGTCCGGCACGAGGGCGCGGACGGCCTTCGTCGAGGCGTCGAGCACGAAGGCGCTCGTCACCTTGGCCGGCGACAGGGCGCTGGCGACGAACGACGCCAGGTCGGACGAGTAGTCGACGATGTCGATCTTCTCGGCGCCGAGCTCCGTCGTCACGGCACGGACGCGGGCACCGAGTTCGCCGATGCACGCACCCTTCGCGTTCACACCGGGCTCGTTCGCCTTGACCGCGATCTTCGTGCGGTGGCCGGCCTCGCGCGCGAGGGAGGTGATCTCCACGACGCCGGACGCGATCTCCGGGACCTCGAGCGCGAACAGCTTGCGGACCAGGCCGGGGTGGGTGCGCGAGACCGTGATCTGCGGGCCCTTCATGCCGCGGCCGACGCTCGTCACGTAGACGCGCAACCGTGCACCGTGCTTGTAGTCCTCGCCGGGCACCTGCTCCTCCGGCGGAAGGATCGCTTCGACCGTGCCGAGGTCGACGTGCACCATCTTCGGGTTCGGGCCCTGCTGGACGATGCCCGCGACGATGTCGCCTTCCTTGCCGCGGAACTCGCCGAGGATCTTGTCGTCGCCGATGTCGCGCAGGCGCTGGTTGATGACCTGCTTGGCGGCGAACGCGGCGATGCGACCGAAGTCGCTGGGCTGGTCGACGGCCTCGCCGATCACGGTGCCCTCGTCATCGCGCTCGGGCACGTAGACCGAGACCTCGCCCGACTTGCGGTCGAGCTCGACGCGGACGTCCGCGTCGACGGGCTCCTCGTTCTCGGTGCGGTGCTTCTGGTATGCCGTCAGGATGGCCTGTTCGATGATCTGGACGAGTTCGTCGAACGGGATCTCCCGCTCACGCTCCATGAGTCGCAGGACTGCGAGATCGATCTTCACCGAGGGCCTCCGTATTCAGATGAGTCGCTCCCGCGGATGGAACCGCGCGGAAGTCGGCGACCAGACTACCGCACTGCGGGTGACGGACCCGGCCGGACGACGGACGGGAGGCACGGTGCCAGCTGGCACCGTGCCTCCCGTCCGCCGTGTCGTCACGTCGAGGACGTGACCCGCTAGATCGCGCGGACCGCCTCGAGTAGCTCGGCGACCGGCACGTCGCGGCGTTCGCCGCTCGCCCGGTTCCACAGCTCGACGACGCCGTCGGCGGCGCCGCGACCGGCGACGACGACGATCGGCATGCCGAGCAGCTCGGCGTCGCGCAGCTTCACGCCGGGCGAGACCTTCGGACGGTCGTCGTAGAGGACCTCGAACCGCTCACCCTCGAGCTCGGTGACGATCGACGTGGCCAGGTCGTAGGCGACCTCGTCCTTGCCGGTCGCGACGACGTGCACGTCGAACGGTGCGACGTTCTTCGGCCAGGCGAGGCCCTTCTCGTCGTTGTGCGCCTCGGCGAGGATCGCGAGGATGCGCGTCACGCCGATGCCGTACGAGCCCATCGTGACCGTGGCGAGCTTGCCGTTCTCGTCCTGCACCTTGAGGCCGAGCGCCTCGGCGTACTTGCGGCCGAGCTGGAAGACGTGCCCGATCTCCATGCCGCGGGCAGTCTCGAGCGGGCCGGAGCCGTCGGGGGCCGGGTCGCCGGCGCGGACGTCGGACACCTCGGCGACGCCGTCGGCCACGAAGTCACGACCGGCGACGAGGCCGGAGACGTGCACGCCGCGCTCGTTCGCGCCCGTGATCCACGCGGTGCCGTCGACCACGCGGGGGTCGACGAAGTAGCGGATGCCCGTCGTGCTCTCGGCGCCGAGGACCTGCGGGCCGATGTAGCCCTTGACCAGGCCCGTGTGCTTGCGGAAGTCGTCGTCACCGGCGGGCTCGACCTCGGCCGGGGCGAAGGCCACCTCGGCGCGCTTCAGGTCGACGTCGCGGTCACCGGGGAGCCCGATGACGACGATCTCGCGCGTGCCGTCGAGGTGCGTCAGGGCGAGCACGACGTTCTTCAGCGTGTCGGCGGCCGTCCAGGGAGCGCCCTCGCGCGGGGCGATCTCGTTCGCGTGCGCCACGAGCGTCTCGATCGTCGGCGTGTCCGACGCGGGCAGGAGCACGGGCTCGGGCTGTCCCTCGATCGGCAGGGCGTCCGGCACCGGGGTGACGTAGGCCTCGACGTTGGCCGCGTAGCCGCCGGCACTGCGGACGAAGGTGTCCTCGCCGACGCCGATCGGGTGCAGGAACTCCTCGGACTTCGACCCGCCCATCGCGCCGGCGTCCGCCTTGACGATGACGTACTCGAGGCCGAGTCGGGCGAAGATCTTCTCGTAGGCGTCGCGCATGACCTGGTAGCTGCGCTCGAGGCCCTCGTCGGTGAGGTCGAACGAGTACGCGTCCTTCATGGTGAACTCGCGGCCGCGCAGGAGTCCGGCGCGGGGGCGTGCCTCGTCGCGGTACTTGTCCTGGATCTGGAACAGCGTGACGGGGAGGTCCTTGTACGAGCCGTACAGGTCCTTCACCAGGAGCGCGAACATCTCCTCGTGCGTGGGCGCGAGCAGGTAGTCGGCGCCCTTGCGGTCCTGCAGGCGGAACATGCCGTCGCCGTACTCGGTCCAGCGGTTCGTCGCCTCGTACGGCTCGCGCGGCAGGAGCGCCGGGAGCAGGACCTCCTGCGCGCCGGCGGCGACCATCTCGTCGCGGATGATCGCCTCGATGCGGGCGCGGACCCTCAGACCGAGCGGCAACCACGCGAAGATCCCCGGGGACTGGCGACGGACGTAGCCGGCGCGGACGAGGAGCTTCGCGCTCGTCACCTCGGCGTCGGAGGGGTCGTCGCGGAGCGTACGGAGGAACAGATGCGAAAGCCGTGTGACCACGGGGCAAGCCTAGCGGCGCGTGGGAGTGGGTGCGGCGGGCGTCTGCGGTCGGGAGGCGCGGTGCGGGCTGGCACCGTGCCTCCCGTCCTGCGTTCGGTCCGGTGTGCGGCACTTCGTGAGCAGAAGAGGTCGGGTGCGTTCGCGCGACCCGACCTCTTCTGCTCACGAAAGCGCGCCCGCGCCCGCGCCCGCCTACGACGTGACGACGAGCGGCTTGCCGGTGCCGGCCGCCGGCCCCATCTCGTCGGCGAGACGGTTCGCCTCGGTGATCAGGGTCTCGACGATCTCGGCTTCCGGAACCGTCTTGATGACCTCGCCCTTGACGAAGATCTGCCCCTTGCCGTTGCCGGACGCGACGCCGAGGTCGGCCTCACGCGCCTCGCCCGGGCCGTTCACGACACAGCCCATGACGGCGACGCGGAGCGGCACGGTCATGCCCTCGAGCCCCTTCGTCACGTCGTTCGCCAGCTGGTAGACGTCGACCTGGGCCCGGCCGCAGCTGGGGCACGAGACGATCTCGAGCTTGCGCTCGCGGAGGTTGAGCGACTGCAGGATCTGCAGGCCGACCTTGACCTCTTGCGCAGGCGGGGCGGAGAGGGACACGCGGATGGTGTCGCCGATGCCCTCGGCCAGCAGGATACCGAACGCCGTGGCGCTCTTGATGGTGCCCTGGAACTCCGGGCCGGCCTCGGTCACGCCGAGGTGCAGCGGCCAGTCCCCCGCCGCGGCGAGCTGCCGGTAGGCCTTCACCATGACGATCGGGTCGTTGTGCTTGACCGAGATCTTGAAGTCGTGGAAGTCGTGCTCCTCGAACAGGGAGGCTTCCCACACGGCGGACTCGACGAGCGCCTCGGGCGTGGCCTTGCCGTACTTCTGCAGCAGGCTCGGCTCGAGGGAACCGGCGTTGACGCCGATGCGGAGCGAGACGCCGGCGTCCTTCGCGGCCTTGGCGATGGCGCCGACCTGGTCGTCGAACTTCCGGATGTTGCCCGGGTTCACGCGGACCGCGGCGCACCCGGCGTCGATGGCCTGGAAGACGTACTTCGGCTGGAAGTGGATGTCGGCGATCACCGGGATCTGCGACTTCTTCGCGATGATCGGCAGCGCGTCGGCGTCGTCCTGGCTCGGCACCGCCACGCGGACGATGTCACAGCCGGACGCCGTGAGCTCGGCGATCTGCTGGAGGGTCGCGTTGATGTTCGTCGTCGGCGTCGTGGTCATCGACTGGACGGACACCGGCGCGTCGCCGCCCACGAGCACCTTGCCGACCCGGATCTGCCGGGACTTGCGGCGCGGGCTCAGGGTTTCGGGGACTTTCGGCAGACCGAGGTTCACTGCAGGCACGAGGTGCACTCTACGCGCTCCCGGTGACGCCCAGCCCCGCGCACGCGTGATGCTCAGACGACGGTGATCAGCGGCGCGTAGAGCCGCATCGCCGCGAGGGCGCGCTCGTGGTCCTCGTCGCTCGCCCCGGCGCACGCGTCCGCCACGACGGTCACCGTCGCGCCGGCGTCCGCGGCCGCCAGCGCGGTCGACAGGACGCAGCAGTCGGTGGACACCCCGACCAGGACGAGGTGCGGGTGGTCGCCGGTGACGGCCTGGAGGCGCGTCCCCCACTTGCCGAAGGTCGTCTCGGTGACGACGGGGTCGCGTCGGTCCGCCGCGGCCGTCGCGAACGGTTCGGTCAGGTCCCAGAGCGGGTCGGTGCCCGGCACGAGCGCGAACGACCAGTCCTGGTAGTAGGGCACCCAGGCACCCCGCGGGTGCTCCGGAGCGACGAAGCGGGTGAACACCGTGCGGCCGGTGAACCGCGGGAGCAGGCGCTCGATCCCGGCGGCGGCGTGGTCGAAGCGCCCGGTGGCCCAGGGGCTCTCACCCGTGAAGACCTCCTGCATGTCGACGACGACGAGCCACGCGTCCTCCGGTACCCCGGCGACGGCGGCCTCGACCGCGCTCATGCCTGCTCCTGCCGGCGGACCGAGCCGCGGGCGAACAGCAGGGTGCCGAGGAACCCGACGACGAGCGCCACGAGCACCCCGAGGTTCGCGTACGCCCAAGCGCCGGTTCGCCCGCCGAGGCCGAATGGCTCGAGCAGGTACCCCTGCCAGTTGAGCCAGGACGGCACGCCGTACGTGTTCGTCACCAGGCCCCAGCCGAGCGCGGTCCCCACGACGACGAGGCCGACGGCGAGCCAGCGCACGTCGCCGTACCGGCCACGGCGGTCCTCGAGCTCCCGCTCGGCGTACGGAGCCCGGCGGATCACGACGTCGGCGACGAAGATCCCGCACCACGCGGCGATCGGCACGCCGAGCGTCACGAGGAACGCCTGGAACGGCTGGATGAACGAGTCGGCGAAGAACACCACGTACACGGCGCCCGCCACCATGAAGACCCCGTCGACCCCGGCCGCGACGGGCCTCGGGATGCGGATGCCGGCGCTCAGCAGGGCCAGTCCGGAGCTGTAGATGTCGAGCACCGCACCGCCGACGAGCCCGAGCACGGCGACGAGGGCGAACGGGATGAGGAACCACACCGGCAGCACGGTCGTCAGCGCACCGATCGGGTCGGCGGCGATCGCCGTGTTGAGGTCCTTCGACGAGCCGGCGAGCAGGACGCCGAGGACGACGAGCACGATCGGCGCGAGCGCCCCGCCGAACGTGGTCCACCAGACGACCCCGCGGGTCGAGGCCGACCGTGGCAGGTAGCGCGAGTAGTCAGCGGCGGCGTTGACCCAACCGAGGCCGAACCCGGTCATCACGAGCACGAGGGCGCCGACGACGTTCTGGGCGCTCCCGGCCGGCAGCGCGGCGATCGCACCGAGGTCGATCGAGGGCAGCGCGAGCACCACGTAGACGATCGTCAGCACCGCGGTGATGACCGTGATCCACGTCTGCAGCCGCATGATCACGTCGAACCCGGCGATGCCCGCACCGACCACGAGTGCGGCGACGACCACGAGTGCGACGAGCTTCGTCAGGACGCCGCCGTCCCACCCGAGCTCCCGGAACACCGTCGACGTGGCCAGGACCGCCGCCGACGCGAGCGCGGTCTCCCACCCGACGGTGAGGATCCAGCTGAGGAACGCCGGCAGCCGGTTCCCCCGGACGCCGAACGCCGCGCGGCCGAGCACCATCGTCGGTGCCGAGCCTCGTTTACCGGCGATGGCGACGATCCCGCACAGCAGGAACGAGAACGCGACCCCGATGACGGAGACGATCGTGGCCTGCCAGAAGGAGATGCCGAACCCGAGGACGAACGAGCCGTACGACAGGCCGAGCACCGAGATGTTCGCCGCGAACCACGGCCAGAAGAGGTCCCTCGGACGTCCCTTCCGGTCGAACTCGGCGATGACGTCGGTGCCCTGCCGCTCGACCGTGCGGACTTCCGGAGCTGTGCTCATGTGCGAAAGCGTAGTGCGCGGCCGAGACCTCGTCGCTACCCGAACAGGTTCACGGGGCGCACGATGTCGGCGTAGATGAGCAGGGCGCTCATGCCCGCGAGCAGGACCACGACGACCATCGTCAGCGGCATCGTCTTCGCGAGGTCGATCGGCCCCGGGTCCGCCTTGCCGACCAACTTGAAGGAGCGGCGCTTCACGGCCTCCCACAGGGCGCCGGCGATGTGGCCGCCGTCCAGCGGGAGCAGCGGCACCATGTTGAGGACGAACAGGCCGATGTTCAGCGAGGCGAGCAGTCCGAGGATCGTGTACGCCTTGTCGACCACCGGCACGCCGCTCATCGACGAGACCTCGCCGATCGCGCGGCCGACGCCGACGACCGACACGGGGCTGTCCTGCGATCGCTCCTGCGAGCCGAACGCCGCGTTCCACACCGCGACCAGGCGCTGCGGCAGGTCGATGATGAGGTGCGCCGACGCCGAGATCTGCGCCCCGGTGGCCGGCAGCACCGCGGCCGGCGACTGCCGCACGAGCGACTGGCCGATGCTCACGCCGACGACGCCGACCTGCTGCGTCTTCGTGCTGCCGTCGTCGTTCTTCGCGACCGTGCCGTCGGCGGTGTAGACGTCCCGCGTGGCGGTCGTCGGCGTGATGTGCAGCGTCTTCTCGGCGCCGTCACGGGACACCACGACGGTGACGTCCTCGCCGGCGGACCGCTGGAAGACCTCGGAGACCTGGGCGATCGTCGGGTCCTGCTTCCCGTCGACCGAGAGCACGACGTCACCAGACCGGATGCCGGCCTGCTTCGCCGGCGAGACGGCGTCCCCGGAGGTGCACGTCGTCGCCTGGCTCGTCGGCAGCACGCAGTCGACGCTCGACGTGAACGTGGTCGTCGGCGCACCGAACCCGACGAGCAGCACCCCGAACAGCACGATGCCGATCACGAGGTTCATCGCCGGACCAGCGACCATCACGATGATCCGCTTCCACGGGGTCAACCGGTAGAACGCACGCGAGTCGTCGCCGCCGGAGTCCGCGATCTGCTCGGCGCTCGCCTGCCGTGCGTCCTGCACGAAGGCGCCGTACATGCCCGTGTTCGTGATCGCACTCGGTCGCCCGGACGCCCGCGGCTTGAGCATGCCGACCATCGAGATGTAGCCGCCGAGCAGGATCGGGCGGATGCCGTACTCGGTCTCGCCCCGCCTGAACGACCATAACGCCTTGCCGAAGCCGAGTGAGTACTGGGTCACCTTGACGTTGAACAGCTTCGCGAAGGACAGGTGTCCGAGCTCGTGGAGTCCGATCGAGACCAGCAGGCCGATGATGAAGACGACCACGCCGAGGACGAAGAGCAGGACGGTTTCGACGGTCACCGGGAAAGGGTACGGGACGGTTCCCATGACCGAGCCGAGCGCACCCTGGGAGGTGCGCCGCGCCTCCTGGACCGCCCTGTCCGTCTGCTCCCGCAGCCGTGCTGACGGACGGGAGGCGCGACTCGCCTCAGCGGGACAGCATGCGGTCGGCCGCGGCGCGCGCCCAGCGCTCCGCTGCCAGCACACCCTCGAGGGAGGGCTCCCCCGCCGTGTGCTCGTCGACCACGCGCTCGACCGTGTCGACGATGTCGAGGAAACCGATCGCACCCGCGTGGAACGCGGCCACGGCCTGCTCGTTCGCCGCGTTGAACACGGCCGGGAACGTGCCCCCGAGCTGTCCGACGCGCTTCGCGAGGGCGACCGCACCGAAGGCCTCGTCGTCGAGGGGCTCGAACGTCCAGGTGCTCGCCGTCGTCCAGTCGAGCGGCACCCCGACGCCCGGGACCCGGTCGGGCCACGCGAGACCGAGGGCGATGGGCAGCCGCATGTCCGGCGGCGATGCCTGTGCGATCGTCGAGCCGTCGACGAACTCGACCATCGAGTGCACGATCGACTGCGCGTGCACCGTCACGTCGATGCGGTCGTAGGGGACGCCGAAGAGCAGGTGGGCCTCGATGACCTCGAGGCCCTTGTTGACGAGCGTCGCGGAGTTCGTCGTGACCACGAGGCCCATGTCCCACGTCGGGTGCGCGAGCGCCTCGGCCGGGGTGACGTCCGTGAGGTCCGCGCGCGAGCGCCCGCGGAACGGGCCGCCGCTCGCGGTGAGCACGAGCCGGCGGACCTCGTCCGTCGTGCCGGAGCGGAGCGCCTGGGCGATGGCGGAGTGCTCGCTGTCGACCGGGACGATCTGGCCGGGTGCCGCGGCGGCCTGCACCAGCGGGCCGCCCACGATGAGGCTCTCCTTGTTCGCCAGCGCCAGCGTGGCGCCGGACTCGAGCGCGGCCAGGGTGGGGCCGAGGCCGACCGACCCGGTGATGCCGTTGAGGACGACGTCGGCCTCGACGCTGCGGACCAGGCGTTCGGTGTCCGCGGCGCCGAACGCGGTGTCACGGACGCCGAAGCGTTCGGCCTGCTCGGCGACCACGGTGCGGTTGCTGCCGGCGGTGAGGCCGACGACCTCGAAGCGGTCGGGGTTGCGGGCGACGACGTCGAGTGCCTGGGTGCCGATCGAGCCGGTGCTGCCGAGGATCGCGATGCGCCGCTTCTGGCGCACGGTCAGCCCTTGGCGAGGATGTCGACGACGAAGACGAGCGTGGCGTTCTTCGGGATGCCCGAGCCCTCCTGCGGGTTCGCGCCGTAGCCGTCCTCCGGCGTGACGACGATGAGGACCTGCGAGCCGACCTTCTGGCCGACCAGCCCGGTCACGAAGCCCTTGATGAGCGAGCCCTCGGAGATGGTGAAGGTCGTCGGGACGCCCTTCGACCACGAGGAGTCGAACTCCTTGCCGGTGTCGTAGACGACGCCCTTGTACTGCACGAGCGCGGTGTCGCCGTCGGCGATGGTGTCGCCGGTGCCCTGCTTGATGACCTCGGGCGTGGTCTTCGACGGTGCCGCGACGCCCTTGGGGATCGTGATCTCCGGCTCGCCGTCCGCCTTGTCCTGCACGGTCGGGAGCTTCGGGTCCTGCTCCTGGGCCTTCCCGGTGGCCTTCGTCGGGGTCTGCGCCACGACGTCGGCGACGACGACGATCTCGCCGCCGGTGTTGAAGCCGAGCGCCGACGACTGACCGACCGCCGCGATGCGGTCACCGACCTTCGAGCACGCCAGGAGGGCGCCGAAGCCCGAACCGCCCACCGAGAGGACCTGCGGGTTGCCCTGGTCGAAGCCGACCGTGCCGAGCTTCTTCGCGTCCGACGCCTGGTACACGCTGTACGAGACCTGCGCGTAGTCGCCCTCGTCCAGCGACGCACCCTTGCCGCGCACGACCGTGCTCGCCTGGGGCTTGCTCGCCGTGAGGCCGCCCGTGAACTTCACCGTCGGTGCCGTGCTGCCGCCGAACGCACCGGACACCGTGATCGCCTTCGACGCCGAACCCGGGTCGGGGCAGGACGTGATGGCCGCGGCGGTCGCGCTCGACGACGCACTCGGGGTGGCGGTCGAGTCGCTCGACCCGGATCCGGAGCACGCGGCGAGTCCCAGCACGACGGCGGGGACGAGGGCGATCGGGAGGAGACGCAGACGCTTCACGAGGACCTAGTCTGCCGCACGGACCTTGGTGTGCGGGACGTGGTGCACAGGAAAGGCCACCGAGCGTGCGATGAAGCAGAGGCTGTTCGCGGTGGCGTGGGCGGCCTCGGCGTCGGCGACGCGGTCCGCCTCGAGGATGGTGACCACCGGGTGCAGCGTCGCCTCGGTGAGTTCCCCGGAGCCGTCGCGGTTGAGGTTGAGGCTGGCCGTGGCGCGGTCCTCGTAGTCGACGACGGTGAAGCCTTCGGTCACGGCGACGTGGAGGTAGCTCAGCATGTGGCACTGGGCGAGGGACGCGACGACGAGCTCCTCGGGGTTCCAGCGGTCGCGGTCCCCGCGGAACGTCGGGTCGGCGGAGCCCTCGATGCCGTGCTTGCCCGCGGCGCGGACGTCGTGGTCGCGCCCGTAGTCGCGGTAGCCGCTCGTTCCGGTGCCGCGGTCGCCGGTCCAGTGGACGGAGACCTCGTAGGAGTGGTCGGACACGGTGGGCTCCTCACAGGATCAGTACGATTGCGGCATGACGGTGCTCTCCGACGTCCACACTGACCGCCATCCTCTCACCGCCGAGGGGTCGGTCGAACTGGCGGTCCTCGACCGCAACGGGTTCGACGAGAGCCGACACGTCGGTGCCGGGGTCGTCGTCGCCGCGGACGGCACCGTGATCGACGCCGTCGGTGACGTGCAGGCCAGCGTCTACCCCCGCTCCACGATGAAGCCCTTCCAGGCGCTCGCGGTCCGCCGCGCCGGAGCCGTGTTCTCCGACGAGGAGCTCGTCCTCACCACCGCGAGCCACGCCGGCACCCCCGCGCACCAGGCCATCGCGCTGCACATGCTCGAGTCGTACGACCACGTCGAGTCGGACCTCGGCTGCCCGCCGGACATGCCGTTCGACCGCGCCACCGCCCGGACCATGACCGAGCCGAGGCGCCTCGCCATGAACTGCTCCGGCAAGCACGCGGGCATGCTCGCGGCGTGCCGGGTGAACGGCTGGGACGAGGAGACCTACCTCGAGATGGCGCACCCGCTGCAGCAGCGCGTCCGCGAGACCGTCGAGGAGTTCACCCACGAGACCGTCGACGTCGTCGGGACCGACGGGTGCGGGGCCCCGGTGTTCCCCCTGACGCTTGCCGGACTCGCCCGGGGCTTCGCCGGTGTCGTCGCGCGGGCCGAGTCCGACACGGCAGCGCTCACCGACGCGGTGCTCGACCACCCCTGGGCCATCGACGGCATCGGTCGGGCGAACACGGTGACGATCGAGCGACTCCGGGTGCTGGCGAAGCTCGGCGCCGAGGGCGTCATGGTGATGGGGCTGCCCGGTGGTGCAGCGGTCGCGGTCAAGACCCTGGACGGCGCGCAGCGGTCCGGGACGCTCGCGGCCCTCACGCTGCTCGAGCGCAACGGCATCGTGGACGCGGCGGGGGTCGCGGACGTGATGGCGGCCACGGGCGAGCAGGTGCTCGGTGGCGGGGTGCCGGTGGGGACGCTGCGGGCTGGGTCCGGGCTGCGCTGAGGGAGGGTTCGTGGGAAGGCCCCGTGCCGGGGTCATCCGGGTTCGTCCTGCAGTTGCGGGAGTGCCGGTGCCACGGGAGTACCCCGCCGTTCGTGCGGGTGCCGGACGGCGCATCCGTGGCGGGTGACCTCGACGGCGACGTCCCAGTGCCGGGGCAGGACGCTGAGGCCGGGTACGAGGACCACGGTCGTGCGGGTCGGCGAGCACGCCCGGTCCGGGCGCTCGGGGCTCGCTGCGCGGGGTGGGCGCTCGGGGCTCGCTGTGTGGGCTGGGCGGTCGACCACGACGGCGGCCGTGCCGGAGGGCATCGCCGGGCAGTGATCGGCCCCCGCAGCCACCACCGCGCGCGCTTCGGCACCACACGCGGCTCGGACCTCGTCGTCCGGACCGGCCGCGGCGCGGACCTGCGACACGACGGCCCGGAACACCGCCAGCGCGAGCACGCCGGACCCGATCACGACGATGTGGGGCCGCGACCGGTCGTCGACGGCGAGCTCACAGCCGTTCGACGCCGTGCCGAGGACGATGGGCCGCCGGTGCGTCCCCGTCCCGACGGCCCCGTCCACGGGGCCCGGCTGTCCGGACGGTGTCGGCACCAGGGCCACCACGTCCGCCACGCACTCGGCGCCGCGGGAGCGACGGACCCTGGTCGCGCGGACCACGAGGACGTCGAGCACCGCGCAACACCCCGCCGCTCCGAGGAGCACGGCGCGCGACGGCCACTCGACCCGCACGACGAGCCCCACCACGAGCAGCACCACCGCTGCGCCGACCAGGGTGCAGCGGGCGGTGAAGGGGCTCATGCCTCCAGAGCACCACACGACCCCGCGGCCACCGACGCTCAGCCACCGAACTGTGGAGAGCGCTGACGATCACACCGCTGTGGAGGACTCCCCCACCGTCACTGCACGAGGAAGAACTGCTCCCCGATGTCCACCCGCGCGCCGCGCTCGACCCGGTAGCGGCGGCCCGGCTCGCAGCGACGGATCGACCCGTCGATGTGCCGGACGACGGTGCCGTTGCCCGAGAACCGGTCGGACACCCACAGGTCGTCGCCGTCGCGCCCGAGCTCGAGGTGGGTCTTCGACACGGACTTGCCCGGGTCGTGGACGGTCAGCAGGTCGTCGAACCGTTCCCCGGGCTGGGGGCGCGGGAGTCGCCCGACGAGGCCGGTGCCGTGCACGCCGAAGCGCTCCCCGGTGCTGAAGTGCAGCACGAAGGGCGCATGGGTCGGGGTCGCGGAGACGATGCGGGTCTCGTCGACGTCGTCCTCGAGGTCACCGTCGGCGCTCGTCGGAGCGTCGATCACCGACGGTGCCGGGCGCGCGGCGTCGTCCACCCCGGGCAGCGGCGGCAGCGGCGCGGCCGTCGGTACTCCGATCGCGCCGCTGTCCTGTGCTGAGGGTGCCGACGACGGGACGGTCGCGGAACCGGGAGCGGGCGGGACGAAGGGTGTGCCGACGGCTGGTGACTCGGGCTCCGGGGCCGCGTGCAGACCGCGCGGTCGGAGCGGGGTGTCGCCGGCGGGTGCACCGTCGCCGCCACCGTTCACCCACGAAGGGAGCACACCGGCGGAGCCCTCGGAGCCCTCGGCGCCGTCGTCGGCCACCGCAGGCTCCGGCAGCGCATCGCCGTCACGCACGACGTCCGGAGCAGCGTCATCCGACACCTCGGCGACGTCGTCGTCGGTGACCTCGTCATCCGGAGCGTCCGCCGCGTCGTCCGGAGCGTCAACCGCGTCGTCGGGAGTCTCGGCGGCGTCGTCCGCCGCCCAGTCTGGTCGGTCCATCGGGAGCGGCACGATGGGTCCGGTGAACGCCGCGGTCACGGCGGGCCGCACGGCGCCGCACTCGGCACAGAAGATGTCGTCGGGCTCGAGACGGTGCCCGCACACGTGGCACGTCGTCGCCTGCGAGCCCGGAGTGACCAGCGGCGCCGGGCGCGGCGGGCGTCGGTCGACCAAGGGCTCGACGACCGCGGTGTCACCGGGCTGCGGCGGAGAGACGACCGCGTCCGGAGTACCGACGGTGCCGGGAGTCGCGTCCGCGGCGTCCGCAGCGGAGTCGTTCGCAGCCGTGGATCGTCCGACCCACCACGAGGGCCCGGACGGCGCCGGTGCAGCGGCCTGCTCTGCTGGTGGCGCCCAGCGCTGGGCGGCTGGGCGCTCGGCGATGCGGGTGACCTCGGGGTCCTCCCCCTCTGGCGAGGCGGAGGCCGAGACGGCGTTCGGGTCCGCCGCGTCGGCGTCGGACGGGTACGCGTCCGGGTCGAGCGGCGGCTCGGGCGGCTGCGGGGTGAACGGCACCTCCGGCGCACGCGGAGCGATCGGCTCGTCGGGCTGGGACGGCTCCGACGGACGAGCGGGCTCCGACGGGCCGACCCCACCCGGCTGCTGCCCGGACCAGTCGGTCAGCCCGGAGCCGCTCCCGTGCACGTGGCTCGGTGCCGTCCGGGGCGTGAAGTCGTCGGGACGCTCGACCGGCACGGCCGCGGGCTGCTGCTCGCCACCACGGTCCGCACCCGTCAGCCAGGCACGGGTCGCGGGGTCGAGGGTCGATTCGGGCAGCCAGGCCTCGGCCGCGGGGTCCTGACGGCGTCCGTGCAGGTCCGGCTGCTGGAGCGGCGGCGGCGGTGCCTGCTCGACGGGGGGCGTCGCGACCGGGCGCCGACTCGCCGCAGCGGTCACGGCGCGTCCGCACTCACCGCAGAAGATGGCTCCGTCCGGGAGCGTCGATCCGCAGTGTTCGCATCTGGTCACGTGTTCCGCCTGTCCTCACTCGGCCGTCCACGACGCTCGCCGGCCTGCACGCCATCGTAGTCGCGCCCCCCAGCGGCTCCCTGGCCACCTGTGGAGCGTCGGCCCCGGGCGGTCACCGCGGAGGCGACCGATGCCCGCGCAGACCGCGAGGCGTCGACGACGCGGAGCGAGCGCAGCGACACCGCCGCGCGGATCCGTTCCTTGCGGGTCCGACCGGCCCGCAGGCTCGTGATCGCGTCGTCCGTCGCCGACCACATCCGGTCGGCAGCGGTGCCGTCGGCCTCGCTCGGCCCGAAGACGGACCGGTCGGCCAACGCCGCGAGTCCGGTGCCGCCCTCCCCCGGAGCTCCCACGACGGCCTCGCGGCGGGTCGCCGCCCGAGCGACGTCGTGACCCCGGTCGACCAGGGCGTCGCGGTACTCGTCCCACGCCCCGACGATCCGGGCACGTGGCGTCGGGGCACGGCGACGGCGACGACGACGGATCCGCTTGAGCAGCACGATGACGCCGAACGGCAGCAGTACGAGCGCGGCGAGCCCCAGCACCCCGAGCGCCCACGGCAGCACGGCGAGCAGGATCTGCAACCAGAGCGGCTGGACCGGAGGCGTGTTGCGGTCGCTCTGCGGCGGCGCCTGCTGCGACTGGTCCTGCTGCTCGGCCGGCGGCGGCGGCACGACCGTCTCCGGGCGCGTGACCGGCTGCGGCGTCTGCTGCTGCTCGTCCGGGATCTCACGGACGGCGGGGTTCGGGTCGATCATGACCCACCCCCACTGCGCCGTGTCGACCTCGACCCGCGCGGTGACGTCGGACCCGCGGAACGTCGTCGTCCCGCCCGAGGTCGCGCTCCGGCCCGCTCCGCCGCCCGCGTCGCCGCCAGCGGTGAACCCCATGACCACGCGCGCCGGGAAGCCGAGCTGGTCCGCCATCAGCGCCGCCGCGGCGGCGTACTGCTCCTGGTCGCCGATCATCAGCGGCGACGTCAGGAGTTCCTGGATGCGATCGGCACCGTGCCCGGAACGACTCGCTCGGTCGTCGCCGACGCCGTGGCTGACGTACCCGTTGCGCTTGAGCGCCTGCACCATCGCCACCAGCTTGGCGCCGTCGGTGTCGGCATCGCCGGCATAGGTGTCCACGGTGTCCCGCACCGCGTCGGGGACCGACCGCGGCGTCGGCACCGAGGCGCTCCCCGGGCGTGCGGACGCGAGCTGCTCGTCCGTCGGTTGGTCCGGCACGACGGCGGTCAGGTCGTACCGGGTGCCGTCACCGACACCACCGACGACCGCTCCGGTCGCGGTGGAGCTGTTGTAGAAGAACGCGCCGCGCTCCTTCTCGGCCCCGGACCCGGTGAACTCGACCCGCTCGAGGTCGCCCACCGTCGGCAGCCACACCCCGCTGTACCCGTCGACCCGGACGCCGACGCGCACGGTCGTTCCCTCGACGCCCCGGACGTCGACCGAGGTCGGGACGCGCTCGAAGGTCCCGGACGCCGTCGATCCGTCCGACCCGCCGACGCGGTAGACGACCCCGTCGTAGGTGTCGAGCGTGGCGATCCGGACGAACCCGTTCTCCGGCAGCCCCGTGACCGTGAGCTGCGGCGTGTTCGACGCGATGTCCTCCTCGTAGGCGCGGAAGCCGCTGAGCGGACTGACGTAGTCCCGCGGGTCGAACGGCTTCACCACGTCGGTCCGGGCGACGGTCCGGCCGACGGACGGCGGAGCGACGAGCCCCAGTCCGGTCGCGACGACCGCCGCGGCGACGATGGTCCCCGTCCCGACGAGCGCCGGCCGGATCACCGAACGCGCCACCGGCACGCGGGACCCGATGGTCGTCGCGACGGCCACGGCACGCCGTGCGTGCCGCACCGTCAGCGCCCACACCAGCGCGATCCCGGTGAGCGCGACGGCCGTCACGATCGACGTGTCGAGCCGACCGGGTCCGACGACCACACCGGCCGCGAAGACCACCAGCGCCGGGATGCTGGCGAGTTCCTGCCTGGAGGCGCGGGTCGCCACGCTCACGCCGGTCACCGTGGCGACGAGCAACGTCGCGAAGTACGGCACGAGCAACGACTCGTAGGAGCCGACCGGCAGGCTGATGGTCACCAGCTGCTTCCAGCCGAGGGCGACGCCGGCGAACAGGTCGACGAGTCCCTGGCCGGTCGGCAGGATCCCGTTCGCCTCGCCCGGCACCGCTGCTGGCACGCCGGTGAGCGCGAACGCTGCGACCGTGGCGACGGCGACGACCGCGGTCGGCAGCCGGAACACCGTGCCCAAGAGCGCGACGAGCGTGCCGAACACCACCGCGGTGACGGCGGCGACGATCATCGCGTCGTCGCGGTAGACGGGCCACCAGGCGACGCTCGCGACGGCGAGGACCAGCCACACCGCGAGCGTGCCACCCACGAGCCGGAAGGGCGAGAGGCGGCGGGCGACGCGGCGGGCATCGCGCCGGACCGTCTTCCGTGCCCGGGTGTCCGGGCCCGCTGCGACGCTCATGCGGCCGACGCCGATCGGTGCAGCGCGTGGCGGAGGTCGTCGAGGTAGCCGATCGTCATCACCGTCAGGCCCGCCACACGCAGGAACCGGGGCTGGGCCTCGGGCTCGCAGATCACCGCGACGACCTCGACGCCGACCGGGAATCGCGTCGCGGCCAGTCGCAGCGCCGGCAGCTCGACCGTCGAGCCGACCACCAGGAAGGCCACGGAGATGCCCGCGGTGTCGGTGCCGACGATGCGCGCGACCTCGGCGATCGGCAGGCAGGCGTCGGCGAGTCCGACGGACGCGAAGTCGTCGAGCAGGCGGGTGGGCGTCACGGTGGGCAGCGGGTGCACGGCGTACACGGGGCGCTTGGCGAACTCCGGCGTCCGCTCCGACACCACCACGGTGACCTCGCGGCCGTCGCGGATCGCGCGTGCGCCGAGCGACGCCGCTGCGCTCACCGCGAGCTCGAACTCCTCGTCGTCGGCGAACTCGGCACGCGACAGGCCGAGGGCGACCACGAGGTGAGACCGCCGGGTGTCCTCGAACTGCCGCACCATCAGCGCACCGGACTTCGCCGTGGACTTCCAGTGGATCGTGCGGGGGTCGTCACCGGGCATGTACTCCCGGATGGCGTGGAAGGCGATGTCGGACGGCGACAGGTCGGTCGTCGCCTGCCCCTCGAGGTCCCGCACCAGGCCGGTGCTCGTCGACGGGATCGCGATCGTCCGCGGGTGGACGATGACCTGCTCCCGGGCCGTCCAGACGATCTCGCGCCGGACCAGGCCGACCGGGTCCGCTCGCACACCGGTCACCGGACCGACGTCGAGCACGCCGCGCCGGACCGTCGGCACCGGGACCTCGCGCTCGAACGTGCCGCGCGGGCCGATCGACGGGATCGCCACGTCCACCAGCCCGGACCCGACCGGCACCTCGACCGTCGTCGGGACCGAGGGGAACCGCACCGGGTTCTCCGCCGTGACCACCACGCCGGCGGCATCGCCCACCGCCACCCGGTGCTGCGGCAGGCGCATCCGGATCACGAGCCGCGAACGGCCGATGAGCGCGACCGCAGCGACGACCACGAGGAGCGCCCCCGCGAAGCCCACGACGACGACCTCGCGCAGGCCGAACCGGTAGCCGAGCACGAACGCGACCAGCGTGAGCGCGGCGACCGTCCACCCGAGGCCGGTGACCACGGACGAGACCTCTGCCCACCCACGCTTGACGAGCCTCCAGGCCGTCGACCAGGCCCTGGCGAGACCGACGACCGCGTCCGCTGCCACGCCGTCCCGGTCGCCCACCAGGCGCGTCCGGACGTTCGTGAGGCCGGCGACCGTCCCGGTGCGCTCGTAGGCCGTCGAGCCGCGACGCGACCGCGTCGAGGACGGACGGCGCGAGCGCGTCGAGACGGGCCGGCGGTCGGTCACGACCCGGCCCGGTCCGCCGGCGGCGGGGTCTCGACCAGCAGCTGTGCGATGACGCTCGTGGCGCTGACGCCGTCGAACTCCGCCTCGGCGTCGAGGACCAGGCGGTGCGCGAGGATCGGCACCGCGAGTGCCTTCACGTCGTCCGGCGTGACGTAGTGGCGACCGGCCAACGCCGCGAACACACGGGACGCGCGCATCAGGCCCATCGCACCGCGGACGCTGACGCCGAGCCGGACCTCGCTCGCCGAGCGGGTGGCGTCGACCAGTCGGGCCACGTAGTCGGCGATCACCGGGTCGACGTGGACCGAGCGCGCCAGCGTCGCCATCTCGGTGATCGTCGCCGCGGGCACGACACTCGCGAGCGGCACCGAACTCGACGGCGCCGACGACGTCTCGAGGATCTTCACCGTCGCGGCGTGGTCCGGGTACCCGATCGACGCCTTCATGAGGAAGCGGTCGAGCTGGGCCTCCGGCAGGCGGTACGTGCCGGCCTGCTCGACGGGGTTCTGGGTCGCGATCACCATGAACGGCGCCGCGAGTCGGTGGTTCACGCCGTCGACCGTGACGGCGGACTCCTCCATCGCCTCGAGCAGGGCCGACTGGGTCTTCGGGCTCGCACGGTTGATCTCGTCAGCCAGCACGATGTTCGAGAAGATCGGGCCCCGGTGGAAGTCGAACTCCTGGGTCTTCTGGTCGTAGACGCTGATGCCCGTGATGTCGCCCGGCAGCAGGTCCGGCGTGAACTGGATGCGGTTCGTCGAGCCCTGCACGCTCTGGGCCATCGCCCGCGCCAGGCTCGTCTTGCCCGTGCCGGGGACGTCCTCGAGCAGGAGGTGCCCCTCGCTGAGCATCGCCGTGACCGCGAGGCGGATCACGAACGTCTTCCCGAGGAGCACCTGCTCGACGTTGGTCACGATGCGGCCTGCGACGTCGGCGAACCAGGTGGCCTGCTCCGGGGTCATGCTCATGCGGTGTCGTTCCTCGTTCTCGGGGATGGCAGTAGGGGCAGCGTAGGGCGTTCAGCACACCGGGTCAGCCGCCGGTGTCGGCGTTCGGATCGGTATCGGTCGCACCATCAACCGGAACAAGCTGCGTTGCGGTGCCACTTCTCGCAAACGCAGGGTCCCCAGCGATGGCAACTCGTGCAGTCACCCTGACGTAGTTTCCGCCTTCCGGCGTGGCAAGGGTGGCGTCGGGCGTCCAGTCCGACTGCGTGCCGACTGGGGTCCCAGCAGCGACGGGCAAGCCGTACCATTCAACGTCATAGGTGACCTTCAGCGTCCCCGGAGGTGGTGAAATCTCCAGCGCTGTCGTAGTCGCGCTCTTCAACGCGGCAGTCGTCGAGATCGCGGCGGCTTGGAGGTGCACCCACTTGCTCGCGTCTTGACAGAAGGAACCGACGGTGTCACCGCCGCAGGCTCGGACCACGATGTCAGTCGCCACGTTGTAGCCACCATCGGGCACTCCCTGCCATCCGCCGTTCAGGACTCGGAATGCACCACCTGTGCTGATCTCGTAGTGCAGGTTCTGACCACTTGCACCCGTTGGCGGATCCACCACCACGTCATAAGCGGACCTTCCGTTCATGTCGGAATTCAGTGCCGCAGCCGTCGAGATGGAGCCCGTGGGAACTTCGTACGTACGCAGCGAGGTGTAGTCCACATTGCAGAATTTGCCGTTGTTCGAGACCACGGCGTAACGGGGGTTCCCGAAGCCATAGGAGTCCGTGGACCCGCTTTGACTACCGATGTATTTTCCAGTGGGTGCAGCACAGCTGAAGTCACCGTTGACTCGGTAAATCGCGTAGCTCGGTCCGGAGCCGCCAGCGGCGTCGGCTGCTCCGAACGTGATAGTGACCGTCGATTTTCCGTCGCCGTCCACGCCTCCCGGGCTCGCTGCGAGATTCCCGACCTTTCCCGGCGTCCCGATGGCGTTACCGGTCACGGATGCTTCGTTCCACTGCACGACCGAGCCGTTCCGGGCAGCGTCGTTCCGCGCAGACACGGTGAACGTGTAGCTCGCACCGCTGTCGAGACCGTCGAAGGTCGTGCTGACCGCGGTCCCGGTGCTCCGGGTCACCGTTCCGTTCGGTCCCTTGAGCGTCACGACGTAGTTGTTGACGGGGCTCCCGTTGTTCGGGCGCCCGACCGCCTGCCAGGAGACCTCGAGCTGGTTGGGCGCGGACACGGCAACCGCGAGTCCCTTCGGTGGCGCGGGGACGAAGTCGGCACTGACCGCAGCCGAGGTCGCGGACGGCGAGGAGTCTCCCACCGCGTTGGTCGCGACCACCGAGAACTGGTACGAGGCAGTGGGGTCGAGCCCCTTGATCGTGCAGACCGTCGCCGTCCCGCAGTCCTTCGAAACCCCGTTCGTGCCCTGCAGGCGGTACCCGGTGATGGGCGAGTTGTTCGCCTGCGGCGTCGACCACGTCAGGGTCGCCTGCCCGCCTTCGTACGATCCGGTGCGGGTGGGGGCACCGGGCGCGTCCGGGACGTCCTGCACCGAGATCGTCACGTCGCCCCACACGTACCGGTCCGGATCGTCGGTGGCGTCGGCGACCTGGTACTGCAGGTGCGTGTCGACGGGCTTCGCACTGTCGGAGACACTGACCTGCAGCCGCGACTTGTCGGCGCTCGGCGTGACGGTCACGCCGCCGGGGAGCCCGCCGCCGAGGCCGCGGATGTTCACGACGCGCAACCGCTGGCCAGGGAACGGGTTCGTGGGCTGGTCGTTGGCGAGGACGTCGATCGTGGTCGTCTGGCCACGCTTCGTGACCGACTTGTCCGCCCCCGGCTGCACGAGCGGCCGCGTCGAGGCGACGACGTCGACGCTCACGACCCCGGACCGGCCGGCGTTGGCGTCGTCCGCGACCCCGATGCCGATCGAGGCGGTCGTGTTCTTCTTCGCGGTGTCGGCGACCTTGATCGTCAGGTTCTGCCCGCTGATCGTGGCGGTGGTGCCGTCGCTCGGCTTGCTGACGACGGAGTACTTGAGTTCGGGGAGGTCCTGCGGGTACGGGTAGTCGGTCAGCTTGCTCAGGTCGATCGTGCGCGACTCCCCCGGCTGCATGTCGACGGCGGAGCCGGTGAACGCCGGCGGCTGGTTGGACCGGGGCGTGACCTTGACCGGCAGCACGAGCGTCGCGACGCGCCCCTTGCCGCCGTTGGCGTTCGAGCCGTCGGTGACCTCGAACGAGATGGAGGCGTTGCCGTAGTAGAGCTTCGACGAGGTGAACTGCAGCGTCGAGGAGTCGACGACGAGGCTCTGCCCGTTCGCGTGCGTCGCCTTCACCGTGCCGCGGTCGGTGATCTTCGCGGTCTGCCCGTTCGCGGTGACCACGTACTTCGACAGCGGGATCCGGACCGTCGCCTCGCTCTTCACCGTGATGGCACCGGCGGTCCGGTTGACCTGCGGCAGGGCGTCGTCGAAGCCGGGCACGTGGATGAACCCGTAGGAGACGATGTCCGGGTGGTCGACGCGGGCGACCGAGAACGGGATCACCTGCGAGTCGTCGGAGAGCCGGACGACGATGCGCCCGTCGTCGGTGGTGCGGGCGTTGTCGCCGTAGCCGTCGACGACCCCGACCTTCAGGTCGGCCGTGGTCCCCTCGGCGAAGAAGACGTTCTCGAGGACGTCGACCGTGACGCTCTGCCGGTGCAGGATGTCCTGCAGGTCGAGCGTGGTGTCGTCGACCTCGGGCCGCAGCGGCTGGGCGTCGGGGTCGACCGTGACGGTGAGGAAGGCCGTGCTCGCCCCGCCGTTCTCGTTCGTCACCGTGTACAGCACCGCGTAGTCGCCGTTCTTCGCGGTCTTCGGCGGTGTGACCCGGATCTGCTGCTTCTGCAGGATCTTGGCGGAGACCGACTCGGCGGTGGGCTCAGCCTTCGTGACGGTGAGCTGGCCACCCTCGGGATCGGAGTCGTTCTGCAGGACCCGCACGGTCACCGAGCCGCCGGGCCGGATGGTCACGTGGTCGGCTTCGGCGACGGGGTTCGACGCCTGTTCGGCGCGGGGCGCGATGCCGACGCGCACGGTGCCGGTCGCACGGGCGCCGAGCGCGTCGACGACTGTGTACGTGAACTCGTCGGTGCCGGCGGAGTAGTCGCCGGCCTCGTACGTCAGCGAGTCGGACGACACGTCGGCGACGGAGCCCTTGTCGGGGTTCGAGGCGACACCGACGAGCTGGACCGAGTCACCGTCGGGGTCGATCCCGTTCAACGGGATGGACACCCGGACGGACTGCCCGGCGACGACCCGCGCGGTCACCGTCTGCGGGACGGGCGGGTTGTTCGTCGCGGCGTCCTGCTCGCGCACCGAGATCGAGACGGTCGCGTCGGCGTACTGGCCGTCGGGCCCGGCGACCCGGTACACGGCGGTGTAGTTGCCCGGGGTCTTCGGGGCGAGGTACCGCAGGTGGTCGGCCGAGACGAACAGCAGGCCACCGTCGCCGGGGACGTTCTGCACGAGGTCGGGCTGCAGCGTGAGCGGCTCCCCCTCGGGCTGGGTGTCGTTGTCGAGCACGTCGATGTTCGCCACGTCGCCGACCCGCACGGTCGCGGTGTCCGGCTGCGCCACGGGCGGCTGGATCCGGTCCGGCTTCGGGATCTCGACGACCGTGATCGTGCCGGTCGCCGAGGCGAGTCCGTTCGTCTCGGTGTAGCCGAAGGAGACCGGACCGTCGAGCGGCGCGGTGAGCGTGACCCGGACGGTGTGCTGGTCGAGGATGCTCGCCTCGACCCCGGAACCACGGCCCGGACCGTCGAGCGCGGTCACGAGCAGCACGCCGCCGGCCGGGTCGATGTCGGTGGCGGTGACGTCGGTGTCCTTCGTCGACAGGGTGTTGACGAACACGGTCTTCGGCGTCGTGATCGGCGCGGTCGAGGCGTCCGGCGGGGCGAGGATCGTGACCCGCACGATGCCGCTCGTCGTCTTCGTGCCGTCGGTCACGGTGTACTCGAGCTGGTGGTCCCCCGCGCCGGCGCCCTGCACGCGGAACGTGCCGGAGTCGTAGCTCGGGGTGACGGTGAGGCCGGTCGACGACGACACGCTCGTGAGCGTGACGGTGCCGTTCCCGCCGCGGACGTGGTCGAGCGGGTCCACCGTGAACGCCTTGCCCGCGTACCCCTGCACGGGGAACGGGTCGGCGTAGAGCGGCACGCTGCCCTGCTTCGCCACGTGGACCGTGACCGAGCCCCGACCGTCCGCACGCCCGTCGCTCACGACGAGCTGCACGGCGCGGTCGCCGGTCCGCGCGCTCGCGTTCCGGTAGTCCAGCAGCCCGTCGGGTGTCGTCGACACGCGGTCGCCGTCAGCCGCGGTCGCCGACTTGAGGTACACCGGGTCGCCGTCGGGGTCGACCCAGTCGCCGAGCACGTTCGAGACGACGTGCCCGTTCTGCACGACGTCGGCCGAGGTGTCGCGGACCTGTCGGGGCGGGTCGTTCTCGGAGTCGGGGCGGACGGTCACCCGGACGGTGGCGGTGTCCGACCCGCCGTTGCCGTCCGTGATCGTGTACGGGAAGGAGACGGTCCCGGTGGCGCGGCCGGACAGCGTGATCTGCAGGCGCTGGCCGTCGCCGACGATCGCGACGTCGCCGACGGCGTCGTCGATCTTCCCGACCTCGCTCACGACGATCGGGTCGCCGTTGGGGTCGTAGTCGTTCAGCAGGACCGGGAGGCTCGTGGTGCGTCCCGGACGAGCGCCCAGGTCGTCGTCGACCGCCACCGGCGGCTTCTGGTCCTTCTCGACCTCGGGGTCGTCGTCGGACACCTGCTCCTGCTGCTGGTCCTCGTCCTTCTTGATGAGGTCGGCCCAGTTGTCGATGAGCTGTCCGCTCCGGTCGATCGCCCAGGAGCGCCCGCTCTGCGGGTCGTTCGCGACGACCGTCTCGCCGTTGTGCAGGATCTGCAGGTCACCGGTGCCCGCGGTGCTCGCGAGTCGCTGCAGGCCGGACCCCTTGCAGGTGTCGATCGCCTGCCCGCCGGCCCACGCCGCGTACGTGCAGGAGCCGACGACCATCGGTCGTGCCGCACGACCGGAGACCTGCATCGCAGTGCTGCTGACGTCGCCGGATGCCGAGACACGGACGAGCCCGGCGGTGCCGGCGACGACGACCTCGGACGAGCTGTCCGTCGAGTGCTGCAGGGCGGGCGCACTGCCGACGCGGTCACCGAGGTCGACGGTGCGACCGTCCACCGACATCCGGCCCGAGCTGCGGTCGAGCACGGCCAGGTGGTCCCCGAAGGACGCGACCTGGAAGTCGTCGGCGCGGTCCATCTTCACCGTCCACCGCTTCGCGACCGTCGGCGTGGTGCCGACGTCGACGAGTGCGGCGGTCCCGGTCTTCGGCGAGTAGACGGCGACGTGTTCGTCCGAGGCGTCGAAGACGGCGTCGGCGCCGAGCGTCAGGTCGGCCTTCGTCGACGCGTCGAACTCGCCGAGGTCCTTCGCCGGGGTCGCCCAGAGCTCGCCGGTGTCCCCGTTGCCGATGACCGCCGTGGAACCCGCGAAGAAGACCTGCGGCGTCCCGGCCGGCAGCGTGACCGGGTCGGCCACCGTGGCGTCGGCCACGTCGACCTTCGCGACGGTGCCCTTCGTCTCGTCGACGCTGTACACCGTGGAGCCGCGCTGCAGGACGGACAGGTCGTCGCTCGCGGTCTCGACGGCGGTGTTGAGCTGCAGGACCCCGGTGTTCGCCCGGCCGACCGCACCGTACTCGGCGGACGGCACCCACACGGTGCCGTCACCGAGGTCGACCCGCTGCGTGTGGTACCCGGTCGACGCGATGGCCGCGGTGGCGACGACCGCGCCGACGACGACCGAGGCGCCGACCGTGACCGCTGCGGACCGGTGCTTGGCGAGGAACGCCCGGATCACCCGGCACTCCCGATCGTGGCGCACTTCTGGGCGCTCGCGACCCCGGTCTTGCCGTCACGGTTGACCGCGACGGCGATGCACTCCTCGTCGCCCTTCTGACCCGAGACGACGAAGCTGGTACCGGTCTGCTGGCTCGCCGCGCCGTTCGACGAGATGACGTAGGTGTCCCCCGTGCGCAGGCCCGGGTCGGCCCAGGTGAAGGTCACGGACGACGGTGACGGCTCGGCACGCACGTCGGAGACCACCGGGATCGCGCCGGAGCCGAGGCGACCGATGACGAGCACGGTGGCGACGGCGAGTGCGGCCACCACCACGACCGCGATCGAGGTCGCCCAGACCAACGTCGACCGCGTGCGCCGGCGGGCGCGCGTGACGGAGCCGGTGCGGTGGACCGTGCCGACGCTCTGCGCCGCGGCCCCGGCGGATCCGCCCTGCAGCGCCTTGCGCGTGCGACGACGTGCACCCACGCGGGTCGGCGGCTGGAGCTCGCGGATCATCGTCCGGTCACCGCTCGGTGTCGGCGTCGCGACGGCCCACGCCTCGACCGCGACGTCCGCCGAGGTCTGCGGGATGCCGAGCTCGGCCTCGACCTGCTGGAACCCACGGACGAGCTCCATGACGGTGGACGGCCGACCGGCGACCTTGCGCGACATCGCGGATGCGAGCAGTCGCTCGAGCGACGGCGGGACGTCGGTCCGCCCGGTGGGCTTCACACCGCCCTTGTCGATGCGCCCCATGAGGTCGGCCGCGCCGTTCTTGCCGCCGCGGACCTCGAAGGGACTCCGGCCCGCGAGCAGGGAGAAGACCGTCGCCGCCAGCGAGTAGACCTCGGACTGGATCGTGCCGCGGGACTCGTCGATGAGCACCTCGGGCGCGGACCACGGGATCGACATGCCGATCGGCTCGTCGGGGTCGGCCTCGCCGATGGTCGCCGCGATGCCGAAGTCGGACAGCACCGGGTTGCCGTACGCCGTGAGCAGGATGTTCGACGGCTTGATGTCGCGGTGCAGCACGCCTTCGCGGTGCGCGGTCTCGAGCGCGGATCCGATGCGGATGCCGATCGCGAGGACCTCGGACACGGGGATCGGCTCGCGGCGGTACCGCTCGCTGAGGGATGACGAGCAGAGCTCCATCACCAGGTACGGCCGGCCGTCGGAGGCCACGCTCGCCTGGAACACCGTGAGGATCGACGGGTGCGTGCTGAGTCGCGCCATCAGGTTCGCCTCGGCCTGGAACATCTGCCGGACGCGGTCGTCCACGACCTCGTCGAGCAGGACCTTCACGGCGACCTGCCGGCGCGGCATGTCCTGCTCGTAGAGGAAGACGTCCGCGAAGCCGCCGGAACCGAGGACGTGCACGGGGCTGAAGCCCGCGATGACGGGCGGGGTGGACGGCAGGCGTCGCGCCATCGTCCCCTCCTCCCCGGCCGAGCGGCCAGCTCTCTCGTCACGGCCATGCCATTGTACGAACCGTGGGTGACCGACATTCCGCACACTGCGCGCAGCCCGAGGTCACCCGTCCCCCAGTTCGGGGGGCACTCAGTGCCGCGGCAGCGTGTCCTCCACGTCGCCGTCGTCCGGGGCGTCGTCCACCTGGAGGACGACGACCGTCACGTTGTCCCGACCGCCCGCGACGACCGCGTCGCCCACCAGACGCTCGGCGAGGTCCTGCGCCGCCGGCACGCGTGCGGCGATCCGGGCGATCCCGGCGTCGCCGAGTTCCTTGGTGAGCCCGTCCGAGCACACGATGTACCGGTCCCCCGCACGGAGCGGCAGGGTCCACCAGTCGGGCTCCGGCGGTTCGCCGAAGCCCACGGCCCGCGTGATCACGTTGCTGTCAGGGTGCCGCTCGGCATCCTCGGCGCGGAGGAGGCCGGCGTCGACCATCTCCTGCACGACGGAGTGGTCGACGGTGACGCGTCGGAGGACGCCGCCCTCGATCCGGTAGGTCCGGGAGTCGCCGACGTTGAAGACGAGCGCGGCCGGCTGTCCCTGCGCGGCGACGAGCGCGATGCCGGTGACGGTCGTCCCGGCGCCGATCGCGTTGCCGCCCGCTGCGCGCTCGATGTCGGCGGTGGCGAGCAGGAGCGCCCGCTGGATGGACTGCCGCGTCGTGAACGCGCTCTCCGTCGCCTGCTCGAGGCGGCGGACCACGGCGTCGCTCGCACGGTCGCCCGCGAGGTGGCCGCCCATCCCGTCGGCGACGACGAAGAACGGCGCCCCGACGATGTAGCTGTCCTCGTTGTGGTCACGGCGCCGACCGACGTCGGTCGCGGCTCCCCACGAGAGCGTCAGGGTGGCGCCGTCGGCACCGGGGACGTCGATGGCGTGCGCAGTCGCTGCTCGGCCGAGTTCGGTCACGTTTCAGGATCGCTCTCTGGGGGTTCGGGGCGTGCCGGCGGGTGGGTCGGTCGGCCACGTGGGAAGGGGTGGGAGGTCCCTCGACGACGGTGCGACCCGCAGGTGTGGCGAGAGGACCTCGATCACGTTGCCGTCACCGATCTCGACAACCGTACCCGTCAGCACGACGTTCGACGCACCCGCCGGCATCCGGAACGGCGCCGACCCGGCGGGCCGCACGACGGTCCCGTTGGTGGACCGGAGGTCGTCGACCACGGCGGCTTCGCCCTCGGCGTGCAGCATCACGTGCGACGACGACACCTGGCCGCTCGGCGACGGGACGGACACCAGTTCGGGAGCCGGACCGCGCAGGATCCGCGGCAGCGCGGGCCGCCGGCCGACGATGACGGGGTGGTCGAGCCGGATGACGCGGTCGCCGATCCGCACGGACGGCACCCTGGTCGTCGGTGCGGGGACGTCGGACGGGAGGCGCGGCTCGCCCCCGACGGGCGCCCCGCCCTGGGTGGTGGGGTGCGTCCGGGCCCCGACCACGGTGTCGTCGATCGACCCGTCCCCCGGGCGCGGCGCGCGACCGGGCCGCAGCACCGTGTCGTCGAGGGAACCGGTCGCCGGAGCGGCAGGCGCACCCGGCACGGGCGGCACCGGACGGATCACCGTGTCGTCGACGTCCTGCGCGTCCGAGACGCCGTGCACCACCGGCACGGCCGGCAACGGCGGCACCGGACGGATCACCGTGTCGTCGACCGAGTCGGCGGTCGGAGCGCCCGGGACTCGGGACGCACCGGGGACTGGCGGGACCGGACGGATCACGGTGTCGCCCAACAGGTCGTCCACCGACGCGTGCACCGGTTCGTGGGACGCGGCGGCGCGGGGTCGACGGACGACCGTGTCGTCGATGTCGTCGTCGCGCACCCGAGCCCTCCAAGCGTGGTCGAGACAACCGTAGACGATCCTGTCCGCCGACCGTCATCCACGGTCCCACGCGGGACCGCTCCCCGCTCGGACCGAGCGCAGCACCAGGCCCGCCAACGGATCGTCCGCCCGGGTGTCGAGGGCGTGCTGCGCCCGCGTCTGCGCCCGCGCGGCGGACCCGAGCGCCCAGGAGCACCACGCCGCCACGGCCAACGCCCCCGCGGCGCCGGCGGCCGAGTCGACCGACGGGTCCTCCGCACGCCAGTGCCGCCAGGCATCGGCGCACCGGTCACCCGCGGTCCGGAGTCGCGCCCGGTCCGGCTCGGGACCGAACCCGCACAGCGCCGGCGGTGTCGGGTCGGAGAAGGGGTCGAAGGCGGCCACCGCACGGGGCTCGATCGGCCCGGGGTCGGCGAGGAACCGGATCACCGCGAGCCGGGTCGCCAGTGCTCCGCACGCCGTGACGACCGCGATCGACGCACCACGCGACGACGGTGCGTCGCCGGGCGCGACGAGGGCCGCGCAGGCGGCGGGGAGGGTGACGGCGGCCGCGATCTCGCGCGGGTAGCGCACTGCGGCGTCGGGGTGGCTTCGTGTCGTGACGGGGATCATGCACGTCATCGAAACGCACGCCGCGCCTCCTGGACCCGCCGACGTGGGCACCTGTGGAACGCGGCCCGCCCCACCCGTCCTGTGGAGGACGAGCGGGGCGGGACCGGGATCAGACCGTCGCGGGCTCGAGGCTCTCCGCGACGAGGTCCCACGAGCCGTCGTGCTCCTCGAGGACGACGCCGTGCGCGCGGGCCCAGTCGACCAGCTCGGCCGTCGTCGTGACCGCCGCGCCCGTCCGGGCGAGGAGCGCGACCAGGCGACCCTTCGCGGTCTTGTTCCAGTGGTTCAACGCCTTGCGCCGACCGGAACCGTCGACGCTCACGACGCGCGGGACGACCGCGCCCGCGACGGGGCCGAGTTGCCGGTACCCCTCGGAACGCAGGTCGAGCACGAGCCCGTCCGCCGTGTGTGCCGCGAGCACCCGGGCGGACGGCTCCGGCCAGTGCGACGCGAGCCGGACGGACCCGAGCCGCGAGTCGTGGGAGAGCCGGTAGGCCGGGACGAGATCGCCACCGCGGACGGGACCGAACATCGCGGACTGCACGACCACGTGCGCGAACCACCACGCACGCGTCGCAGCGTCCGCGTCGAGCGAACCGAGCGGGTCGTAGAGCACACCCGTGTACCGGTCGATCGCCGGCATCGTGCCCGACGTGTCGAGCTCGAGGTTGCGGAACCGCTCCCCGATCGACTTCGGGCCGAGCTTCAGGGCCGTCCGGGCCGAGGACTCCTCGGAACTGACGGAACGGGCCGCGGTGATCACCGCGGCCCGTTCAGCAGCCAGTTCCGGGAACGACAGCGCACGCAGGTCGAGCGTGCGGTCCGTGTCCCCGCCCTCCCGCTTCGTCTCCGAAGGCGGGAGGAGGACGGTCAGTCCGGTCAGGACGCCAGCGCGGCCTGCCGCGCCACGATCGTGACCGTGTCGTGCTCGACTGACAGGAAGCCGTCCTCGGCGTCCGCCGCCACCGTCGAGCCGTCGGCTCGGGTGATGCGGACCTGTCCCTGCGCGAGGGTCGCGAGCAGCGGCTCGTGTCCCGCGAGGATACCGATCTGGCCCTCCGTCGTGCGAGCGACGACCATGGTGGCGTCGCCCGACCAGACCTCGCGGTCGGCCGAGACGACGCTCACGGTGAGTGCCGCCATGTCAGCGGTTCTCCTTCTGGATCTGCGCCCACTTCTCTTCGACGTCGTTGATGCCACCGACGTTGAAGAAGGCCTGCACGGCCACGTGGTCGAACTCGCCGTCGGCGATGGCGCGGAAGGACTCGATGGTGTCCTTCAGCGGGACGGTCGAACCCTCGACGCCCGTGAACTTCTTCGCCATGTACGTGTTCTGCGAGAGGAACTGCTGGATACGACGAGCGCGCTCGACCGTGATCTTGTCCTCTTCGGAGAGCTCGTCGACACCGAGGATGGCGATGATCTCCTGCAGTTCCTTGTTCTTCTGGAGGATCTGCTTGACGCGCGTGGCCGTCTCGTAGTGGTCGGCACCCAGGTAACGGGGGTCCATGATCCGCGAGGTCGACGTCAGCGGGTCGATCGCCGGGTAGAGACCCTGCGAAGCGATCTCACGCGACAGCTCGGTCGTGGCGTCGAGGTGCGCGAACGTGGTCGCCGGCGCCGGGTCGGTGTAGTCGTCAGCCGGCACGTAGATCGCCTGCAGCGAGGTGATCGAGTGACCACGCGTCGAGGTGATGCGCTCCTGGAGCACACCCATCTCGTCGGCGAGGTTGGGCTGGTAGCCCACCGCGGACGGCATGCGACCGAGCAACGTGGAGACCTCGGAGCCGGCCTGCGTGAAGCGGAAGATGTTGTCGATGAAGAGGAGCACGTCCTGCTTCTGGACATCGCGGAAGTACTCCGCCATCGTCAGCGCCGACAGGGCCACGCGCAGACGCGTTCCCGGCGGCTCGTCCATCTGGCCGAACACGAGGGCGGTCTTGTCGAAGACGCCCGCCTCTTCCATCTCGCCGATGAGGTCGTTGCCCTCACGGGTGCGCTCGCCGACACCGGCGAACACCGACACACCACCGTGGTCCTGCGCGACGCGCTGGATCATCTCCTGGATGAGGACCGTCTTGCCGACGCCCGCACCACCGAAGAGGCCGATCTTGCCACCCTGCACGTACGGGGTGAGGAGGTCGATCGACTTGATGCCGGTCTCGAACATGGAGGTCTTCGACTCGAGCTGGTCGAAGGCCGGGGCCTTGCGGTGGATCGGCCAGCGCTCGGTGATCTCGAGCTTCTCGTCGGTGTTGAGCACGTTGCCCAGCACGTCGAAGACCTTGCCCTTGGTGACGTCGCCGACGGGGACCGAGATCGGAGCGCCCGAGTCACGGACCTCCTGGCCACGGACCAGACCGTCGGTCGGCTTCAGGGAGATGGCGCGGACGAGGTCGTCGCCGAGGTGCTGCGCGACCTCGAGGCCGATCTCCTGCGACGAGTCACCGATGGTGATGGTCGTGAACAGGAGGTTGTACATCTCGGGGATGGCGTCGTGCGGGAACTCGATGTCGACGACGGGGCCCGTGACACGGGCGATCCGGCCGACACCGGGCGCCGACGACGTCTCGACCGCGGTGGTTGCGGTGTCGGTCATGGCTGGTGCCTTCCTGAGGGTGGGTAACTGTCCGCGAACGACGCGGACTACTTCTTCTTCGACGAGAGGGCGTCGGCGCCGCCGACGATCTCGGAGATCTGCTGGGTGATCTCGGCCTGTCGGGCGTTGTTCGCGAGACGCGTGAAGTCGCGGATGAGCGAGTCGGCGTTGTCGCTCGCCGCCTTCATCGCCTTCTGCCGGGCGGCGTGCTCGGAAGCAGCCGACTGGAGCATGGCGTTGAAGATGCGGCTCTCGATGTAGACCGGGAGCAGCGCGTCGAGCACCGCGTCGGCGTCCGGCTCGAACTCGTAGAGCGGGAGCGGCTCGTCGTTCGACGGTGCCTCGACCCCCTCGACGACCTCGAGCGGGAGCAGCCGGACGACCTGCGGCTCCTGCGTGGCGAGGCTCAGGAAGCGGTTGAAGACGATGTGGATCTCGTCCACGCCACCCTCGGCCGTGTCCTGCAGGAACTTCGCCACGACGGCGTCACCGATCGACTTCGCGGTCGAGAACTCCGGCTGGTCGGTGTTGCCGACCCACTGCTGCTCCGACGCGCGCTCACGGAACGCGAAGTACCCGACGGACTTGCGCCCGACCAGGTAGAACACGACGTCCTTGCCCTCGCTGCGGAGCAGGGAGGCGAGCTCCTCGCCCTGCTTGAGGACGTTCGTGCTGAACGCACCGTTCAGCCCGCGGTCCGACGTGAACAGCACGACTGCTGCACGCGTCGACGACTCCGGCTCGGTGGTCAGCACGTGGTCGACGTTCGAGAACGTCGCCACGGCCGACACCGCGCGCGTCACGGCCCGCGAGTACGGACCCGACGCGGCCATGCGGGCCTGCGCCTTCTGGATCCGCGACGCCGAGATCAACTCCATCGCGCGAGTGACCTTCTTCGTGGTCTTCGCGGACTTGATTCGCTGTCGGTAGACCCGGACCTGCGCTGCCATCTAGCGACGACCCTTGACGATCTGCTCCTGGTCGACGTCGTCGGCCGAGGCGGCCTCGAACTGCTCGGACCCGAGCGTCTTGCCGTCGCTCGTCTGGAAGCTCTTGGAGAACTCGTCGATCTGCTTGGTCATCTCGGCGACGGTGTCGTCGCTGAGCTGGTTCGTCTCGCGGAGCGTCGTCAGGACGTCCGAGTTGCGACGCAGGTGGTCGAGCAGCTCCGACTCGAAGCGCAGGACGTCGGCCACGGGGACCTCGTCGAGCTTGCCGTTCGTGCCGGCCCAGATCGAGACGACCTGCTCCTCGACCGGGTACGGCGAGTACTGCGGCTGCTTGAGGAGCTCGGTCAGACGGGCACCGCGCTCCAGCTGACGACGCGACGCCTGGTCGAGGTCGGACGCGAACATCGCGAAGGCCTCGAGCGAGCGGTACTGCGCGAGCTCGAGCTTGAGCGTGCCGGAGACCTTCTTGATCGACTTGACCTGCGCGTCACCACCGACGCGGGACACCGAGATGCCCACGTCGACGGCCGGACGCTGGTTCGCGTTGAACAGGTCCGACTGCAGGAAGATCTGGCCGTCGGTGATGGAGATGACGTTGGTCGGGATGTACGCCGAGACGTCGTTCGCCTTCGTCTCGATGATCGGGAGACCCGTCATCGAACCGGCGCCGAGCTCGTCGGACAGCTTCGCGCAACGCTCCAGCAGGCGGGAGTGCAGGTAGAAGACGTCACCCGGGTAGGCCTCGCGGCCCGGCGGACGACGCAGGAGGAGCGACACCGCGCGGTAGGCCTCGGCCTGCTTCGACAGGTCGTCGAAGATGATCAGGACGTGCTTGCCCTGGTACATCCAGTGCTGGCCGATGGCCGAGCCGGTGTACGGGGCGAGGTACTTGAAGCCGGCCGGGTCGGAGGCCGGGGCGGCGACGATGGTGGTGTACTCCATCGCGCCGGCGTCCTCGAGCGCACCCTTGACGGAGGCGATCGTGGAGCCCTTTTGACCGATGGCGACGTAGATGCAGCGGACCTGCTTGTCCTCGTCGCCCGACTCCCAGTTGGCCTTCTGGTTGATGATCGTGTCGATCGCGATGGCCGTCTTGCCGGTCTGGCGGTCGCCGATGATCAGCTGACGCTGACCGCGGCCGACGGGGATCATCGCGTCGATGGCCTTGATGCCGGTCTGGAGCGGCTCGTGCACCGACTTGCGGGACATGACGCCGGGCGCCTGCAGCTCGAGGGCACGACGACCCTCGGCCGGGATCTCGCCGAGACCGTCGATCGGGGCGCCGAGCGGGTCGACGACGCGACCGAGGAAGCCGTCGCCGACGGGAGCCGAGAGGACCTCGCCCGTGCGGGTGACTTCCTGGCCCTCTTCGACACCGGCGAACTCGCCGAGCACGATGGCGCCGATCTCGTCCTCGTCGAGGTTCTGCGCGAGGCCGAGCGTGCCGTCCTCGAAGCGGATGAGCTCGTTCGCCATGACGCCGGGGAGGCCCTCGACGTGCGCGATGCCGTCGCCGGCGTCGATGACGTGCCCGACCTCGGCCGTGGAGGCCTTCGTCGGCTCGTAGTTCGAGACGAAGTCCTTCAGGGCATCACGGATCTCATCGGGGCTGATGGTGATGTCTGCCATGGGATTTTCCTTGTTGGTTTCCGGGGCCCTTCGGCTCCGAGAGGGTGACGCTGCCTGACTCGGCAGTTCCCGTTGTGGACTTGGGAGGAGCGGCTTCGACGGTACGCCTAGCCGGCGAGCTGGAGCCGGAGCTCCGAGAGCCGCGTGGACACGGTGCCGTCGATGACGTCGCCGCCGATCTGCACCCGGACCCCGCCGACGACCGAGGGGTCGACCACGTGGTTGATGCTGATGCCCTTGCCGTGCTGCTCCGCGAGGGCACGGGCGACGCGAGCCGCCTGGCCGTCCGTGAGCGGCGTCGCGGTGATGACCGTCGCGACGAGCTTGCCGGCCTGCTCGGCCACGATGCGCGAGGCATCGCGGACGAGTTCACCGATGCGACGACCACGCGGCTGCTGCACGAGGTGCGACAGGATCACGATGGTCTGCTCCGATGCCTTGCCGCCGAGCAGCCGCTCGACGAGGGCGCTCTTCTCCGACGGGCTGCCGAGCTTGGTGCCCAGCGCCAGCTCGAGGTCGGCGTCCGAACGGACGGCGGTCTCGAAGGAGAACAGTTCGGCTTCGATCGGCGTGCCGGACGCTGCCGTGGCGGCGACGGCGCGGATGCCCGCGTCCTCGATGCCGACGAGCAGGTCCTGGTGCGAGGACCAGCGCGAGCCGGCCACCGCGGTCAGGACCGCACGCGTCGCGGCCGACTGGCCGGCGAAGACGCGGTCGAGGACCACCTTCTTGCCGGCCGGGTCGGCCGTCGGGTCGGACAGCAGACCGAGCAGCTGCGGCGCACCGGCGATCGCACGCCCTGCGGCGAGGATCTCGGCACCGGCGGCGAGGTCGGCCGCACCGCCGAGGTCGGCGAGCACCGCCCTCGTCGACGCCAGTGCTTCCCTGGTGGCGCTGCGCATGCTCAGCGCTCCCCGGCCGACGATGCCGACGAACCCTGCGAGGCTTCGAGGTCAGCGAGGAACCGGTCCACGACCGCGGTCGACTTGGCGTCGTCCTTGAGCGACTCCCCGATCACGCCGGAGGCGAGGTCGAGGGCGAGGGTGCCCACCTCGGTCCGGAGCGACTGGAGCGCGCTCTGACGCTCGGCCTCGATCTGGGCCTGCGCGTTGGCGGTGATGCGTGCTGCATCGGCCTGCGCCTGCTCGCGGAGCTCGTTGCCGATCGCGTTGGCGTCGGAACGGGCCTGCTCACGGATGCGCGATGCCTCGGCACGGGCCTCGGCGAGCTGCTTGTTGTACTCGTCGAGCGCGGCAGCGGCCTGCTCCTGAGCAGCCTCCGCCTTCTTGATGCCACCCTCGATGGCCTCGGTGCGCTCGTCGAGCATCTTCGTGATCCGCGGGATGATGACCCGCCAGAAGACCAGCAGGATGACGACGAACGCCACCGCGGACCACACGATGTCGTACAGCGGCGGTACGAGGGGATTGTGCGTCTCCTCGGCCGCGATGATGAGTGCGTTCTGCATCGAGAGGCCTTAGTTGGTGAAGATGAAGTACGTCGCGATACCGATGAAGGCGAGGGCCTCGGTGAAGGCGATACCGATGTACATGAGGGTCGTCAGGCGGCCCTGGAGCTCCGGCTGGCGAGCGACGGACTCGATCGTCTTGCCGACGACGATGCCCACGCCGATGGCCGGGCCGATCGCCGCGAGGCCGTAGCCCACCGTCGCGATGTTGCCGGAGATTTCCGCGAGAACGGTCGTTGCGTCCACGTGTTTTCCTTTCAGGATGCGGCCCGGCGGATGCCGTGCCGTATTGGGGGTCAGTTCAGGTCGTTGGTCAGTGCTCGTCAGCCAGCGCGAGCTGGATGTACACAGCGGTCAGCAGCATGAAGACGTACGCCTGCAGCAGCGCGACCAGGATCTCGAAGAAACTGAACGCGATGCCGAACGCGAGCGTCCCGACTCCGAACGCCTTGAAACCGAGCGAGGCGTCGAAGAAGAAGAACTGCGTGGCAGCGAAGAAGAGGACGAGCAGCAGGTGGCCGACGACCATGTTCATCAGGAGTCGCAGGGTCAGCGTCACCGGACGGAGCACGAAGGTCGAGACGAGCTCGATCGGCGTCACGATGATGTACAGGTACCACGGGACCCCAGGCGGGAACAGCGAGTTCCGGAGGAAGGTGCCCGGGTGCTTGCGCAGACCCGCGTAGATGAACGCCACGTAGGCGACGATCGCGAGGATCATCGGGTACGCGATACGGCTGGTGCCCTGCAGGTTGAGCCCCGGGATCAGACCCGTGAGGTTCAGGAACAGCACGGAGAAGAAGATCGTGGCCAGCAGCGGGAGGAACCGCTTGCCGTCCTTCTCACCCAGGTTGTCGAAGGTGTTCCGGCGGACGACGTCGAACGCGTACTCGATGAGGGCCTGGCCGCGGCCGGGGACGAGCTTGAGCGAACGGGTCCCGATGATGCCGATCAGCAGCAGGACCGCGACGGCGATGAACCGGATGATGACGAGTCGGTCGATCTCGAAGGGCGTCCCGGCGAAGAAGATCGCATCCGGGAAGAACTCGTTGATCGACGGACCATGGAACTCGGCGGCCTTGCTGCTCCCCGCCGCAACGGTGTTACCCGCAGCGGTGAGGGACAGGGGAAGAGCGTGGGATAGCAGCGCTGTCTCCTGTGTCGGCGCGCGCACGCATGGCACGCGATGGTGGACGTTGTGGAGGCTCGTCCGCTCCGAGCAATGCTCCGGACGCGGACTCCGAGAAGCCTATCAGGTGCGAGAGGCTTCCCGGGCTCTCAGTTGCGGGGCGCGTCCTTCTCAGGAGACGCGGAGTCTCCGGGAAGGCTGACCCCGATCGGGATCCGGGCCTTCGCGACCGCGACCACGTCGATCACGAGCGAGCCGACGACCCCGACGATGATCGCGATCGCGAGCACCGGGAAGTCCACCCAGGCGCGATCGCGCAGCAGGACGAGCACGACGATGAACACGACGAACTTGAGCAGCCACGTGCCCATCACGATCCCGAAGAACGCGCCGGAGATCATCTGCCCCTTGGAGACGCGCAGCGCCACCAGCACGCTCACAGCGGTCAGCCCGAGGAACACGACGCTGAGGACGGCTCCGAGCAGGCCACCGGCGAGCCCGGGACCGCCGGCGACGAGCAGTCCGACGACTCCCCCGACGACGGCGAGTCCGACGGCCAGGAGCGCGCCCCAGGTGATGATGCGGCGGAACACCGGCCGGACGTGGTCGAGCGCGTTCGGTGCGGTCACGAGTTGTCTCCTGGGATCGAGCGGTCGTTGGCGGCCCGGTCGAGCGGGTCGAGGCTGGCGTCCACCACCGCGGTGGACCGGGTGGCGACCTGTGCGGCGAACTCGGCGCGTTTGCGGCCGAGCGGGGCGAAGGTGGCGACGGCGCAGACGATGAAGCCGACGGCGACGAAGACGACCACCCAGTACCAGTCCACGAAGAGGAACAGCAGGCAGCCGATCGCCACGGTGGCCGTCCACGCGTAGAAGATGAGCACGGCGTGGAAGTGCGAGTGCCCCATGTCGAGCAGGCGGTGGTGCAGGTGCTTCCGGTCGGCCGAGAACGGCGACTTGCCCGCACTGAGCCGACGCGTGACCGCGAGCCCGAAGTCGAGGATCGGCACGATGAGGATCGCGAACGGCAGCAGGATCGGGATGAACGCCGGCAGCAGCGCCTGGCGTGTCTGCACCGCTGCCGGGTCGATGTTGCCCGTGACCGAGACCGCGCTGGTGGCCATCAGGAAGCCCACGAGCAGGGCGCCGGCATCCCCCATGAAGAGCTTCGCGGGGTGCCAGTTGAGGATGAGGAAGCCGAAGCAGGCACCGACGAGCACGGCGGTGAGCAGTGACGGCAGGTTGAAGAAGAACTCCGTCTGCACGACCACGCGGTTGATGAAGAACGTGTAGAGGAAGAACACGCCGCCGGCGATGATCGCCACGCCGGCGACGAGCCCGTCGAGGCCGTCGATGAAGTTCACCGCGTTCATGACGAGCACCACCGCCAGCACGGTGAAGATCAGGCTCATGTAGGACGACCCGACCCCGAGCGTGTTCCCGATCGGCAGCGACACGATCGCCACGCCCTGCCAGGCGAGGATCCCCGCGGCGATGATCTGCCCCGCGAGCTTCGTCATCCAGTCGAGGTCCCAGATGTCGTCGGCGACGCCGAGGACCACGATGATGGTCGCTCCCCCGAGCACCGCCAGCACACGACCCGGCTCGGAGAACACCAACCGGAAGTAGTCGGTACCGGCGATCGACGGGAAGAGGAACCACGCCGCGAGCAGGGACACGATGACGCCGATGTACATCGCGATGCCGCCGAGCCGGGGCGTCGGCGTGCGGTGCACGTCCCGCTCACGGACCTTCGGGTACCACTTGTACTTCAGCCCCAGCTTCCAGACGATCCAGCTGACGCAGAAGCTCACCACGGCCGCGATGGCCCCGGCGAGCAGGTAGTACTTCATCCGACGAGGTCGGCTCCGACGACCCTGGTGATCTCCTCGTCCGGGATCACACCGTGGCGGACGATCCGGAGCTTGCCGCCGTCGGAGAGCCCCGTGGCGTCGACGATCGTCGAACCGGTCGACTCCGCGAACCCCTCGTGCGGCTCGAGCGAGCCCCCGTCGAGGTACACCGCGACGCTGTCGCCGAGCATCGCCTCGGCCTGGTCGGCGTCCATCGCGGCCGGGTCCCCCGTCGTGTTCGCCGAGGACACCGCGAGCGGACCGACCTCCTGCAGGAGTTCGAGCGCGATCCGCGAGTCCGGCATCCGGAGCGCCACGGTGCCCCGTGTCTCACCGAGGTCCCAGTCGAGGGACGGCTGCGCACGGAGGATCACGGTGAGGCCACCGGGCCAGAACTCGTCGACGAGGTCGCGCACCTGCTGCGGGATGTCGCTCGCGAGCGCGTCCAGGGTCGGCGGTCCGGGGATGAGCACCGGCGGCGGCGACTGCCGGGTGCGTCCCTTCGCGTCGAGCAGTCGCTGGACGGCGGCCGCGCTGAAGGCGTCCGCGGCCACGCCGTAGACGGTGTCGGTGGGGACCACGACGAGCTCTCCGCGCCCGAGTGCGGCACGTGCGAGCCGCATCCCGGTCAGGAGCCCGTCGGAGTCGGTGCAGTCGTATCGGGATGCCATGACTCGACGATGATAGTGCGACACAATGGGTGGCATCGTGAACGAGTCCCCTGCGCCCCGCCTCCTGTTCCTCTTCGACATGGACGAGGTCCTCGTCCGGTACGACTGGCAGGTGCGGATGGCCGCACTCGCCGAGTTCACCGGGCACGAGTTCGCGGAGCTCCGTCGCCGGTGGTGGGACTGCGGCAACGAGCAGCGCGCCGAGGCCGGCGGGTACGCCGACGGCGACGAGTACCTCGCCGCCTTCGCCGAGGCCATGGGCTGCGACGTCCCCGAGACCGAGTGGGCGCGGATCCGCGGCGCCGCGATGACCGAGCTGCCCGACCGGATCGAGGCGGTGCGCGTCGCGAGCGAGCACGGTCGCGTCGGCCTCCTGACGAACAACGGACCGCTGGCCGGCCGGTGGATCCACCGCTGGGCGCCGTCCCTCGCGCCCGTCTTCGGCGAGCACCTCGACACCACGAGCAACTTCGGGGCGCGCAAGCCCGAGCCGGAGGTCTACCGGCGCGCGCTCGAGCACCACGGCGTGCCCGCCGAGCGCACGTTCTTCGCGGACGACATGCCGATCAACGTCGAGGGCGCGCAGAGCGTCGGCATCCACGCGGTGCTCGTCGAGGAGCACACCGACCTGCGCGAAGCCGTCCTTGCCTTCGTCGCGGAACAGCACGCCGCCGCGCCCGTCGCGGAGCAGCCGGACCGCAGCGCGAACGTCCCATCACGCGTGCGGTAGGAAGCAGAAATGCGCGTACCGGGCAGGAACGAACGACCAGGTACGCGCGGAACGGCACCGACTCACGGCGGCGGGCTGACCGGCGGAAGTGATCCGCGCCTCCAGGCCCGGACCGCTGCGCGATCCTTCCCATCACGCGTGCGGTAGGAAACGGAAACGCGCGTACCGGGCAGGAACGGACGACCAGGTACGCGCGGAACGGCCCGCCATGCGCGGAGCGGCCCACAGGACCACGCACGCACACCGCCCAGGAGGCGCGGCTCGACCCCGCCTAGCGCGTCGCCGTGGTCGTGCGGTCGCGTCCCGTCAGGTCGACGTGCGTCTCCGGGGAACGGAACCCCCGTCGCGCCAGGACCTCGCGCACGCCGGCGCCCTGCGGCTCGGCGTGCTCGATGACGAGGACTCCCCCGGGGACGAGCAGGCGCCACGCGGTGTCGGCGAGGGCACGCACCGCGTCGAGTCCGTCCGGACCGCCGTAGAGCGCCACGGCCGGGTCGTGGTCGCGGACCTCGGGGTCGATCGGCACCGCGTCGTCGGGCACGTACGGCGGGTTCGACACGACGACCGACACCGTGCCGTCGAGCTCGGGCAGTGCGTCGGCGAGGTCGCCCTCGACGAGGCGGACCGTCCCGCCGTGGGCATCGATGTTGCGCCGCGTCCACGGGAGCGCCTCGGACGAGCGTTCGACTGCGTACACGACCGCGTTCGGCACCTCGGTGTCCATGGCGATGGCGATCGCGCCGCTGCCGGACCCGAGGTCGACGGCGACCGGCGACGGCACGGGCACCGCGCGGAGTGCGTCGATGCCGAACTGCACGACGCCCTCGGTCTCGGGCCGCGGCACGAACACGCCGGGTCCGACGGCCAGGGTCAGCGCCCGGAAGCACGCCTCGCCGGTGATGTGTTGGAGCGGCTCGCGGGTGGCGCGTCGGGCGACGGCGTGCCGGAAGCGCTCGACGTGCTCGGCGGCGATCGCGCCGCCGGTCATCGCCCGGGCCTGCACGGCGCCGCGCGAGGTGTCGGTCGCCCAGGCGAGCAACAGCTCCGCGTCCACCTGCGGGGTCGGGACGCCGGCCGCGTCGAACGCCGCGGCCGCCTCGCGCAGGAGGCGGTCCGCGGCGAACGCGACGGGCGTGTCGGAGGCGGGTCGCGCCTCCAGGCCGTCCGAGGGGACGTCGCTCACGCGTCCTGGTCGCCGATGGCGGCCAGTCGTGCCTCTTCGTCCGCCTGGATGGCGGACTGGATGACGGGTTCGAGCGCACCGTTCATGACGCGGTCGAGGTCGTACGCCTTGTACCCGGTGCGGTGGTCCGCGATGCGGTTCTCCGGGAAGTTGTACGTGCGGATGCGCTCCGAACGGTCCATGCCGCGGATCTGCGACTTGCGCGCGTCCGAGGCGATGGCGTCGAGCTCCTCCTGCTGGCGCGCGAGGATGCGGGCACGCAGGACGCGCATGCCGGCCTCGCGGTTCTGCAGCTGCGACTTCTCGTTCTGCATCGCGACCGTGATGCCCGTGGGCAGGTGGGTGATGCGGACCGCGGAGTCGGTCGTGTTGACGGACTGTCCCCCGGGCCCGGAGGACCGGTAGACGTCGATCTTGAGGTCGTTCTGGTTGATCTGGACCTCTTCGGGCTCGTCGACCTCGGGGAAGACGAGGACTCCGGTCGTCGAGGTGTGGATGCGCCCCTGCGACTCGGTCGCCGGCACACGCTGCACACGGTGCACGCCGCCCTCGTACTTGAGGTGCGCCCAGACGCCCTGGGACGGATCGGTCGCGTTCGACTTGATCGCGACCTGGACGTCCTTGTAGCCACCGAGGTCGGACTCGGTGCGCTCGAGCATCTCGATCTTCCAGCCCTTGGACTCGGCGTAGTGCGAGTACATGCGCAGGAGGTCGGCCGCGAAGAGCGCCGATTCCTCGCCGCCCTCGCCGCCCTTGATCTCCATGATCACGTCGCGCCCGTCGTCGGGGTCGCGCGGGATGAGCAGCCGGCGGAGACGCTCCTGGCGCTCCGACAGCTGCTCCTCGAGCGCCGGGACCTCGTCCGCGAACGCCTCGTCCTCACGCGCGAGCTCCTGGGCGGCGGCGAGGTCGTCCCCCGCCGCCTTCCAGGACTCGTACGCGGACTTGATCTGGTTGAGCTCGGCGTACCGCCGGTTCACCTTCTTCGCCCGGGCCGCATCGGCGTGGAGCGCGGGGTCCGACAGCTGCTGCGTCAGGTCCTCGTGTTCCGCCAGCAGCCCTGCCACCGACTCGAACACGCGTTACTCCTGGTGACCGTTGTGGTGCCCACCGGTCGTGGGGACCGACTTCTGCACCTGGACCAGGAACTCGACGTTCGACTGCGTCTCCTTGAGGTTCCGCAGCACGATCTCGAGGGCCTGCTGCGGGTCGAGCCCGGCGAGGGCCCGGCGCAGGCGCCACGTGATCTTGACCTCGTCGGCGGAGAGCAGCTGCTCCTCGCGACGGGTGCCGGACGCGTTGACGTCGACGGCCGGGAAGATCCGCTTGTCGGCCAGGTGACGGTTGAGGCGGAGCTCCATGTTGCCGGTGCCCTTGAACTCCTCGAAGATCACCTCGTCCATCTTCGACCCGGTCTCGACGAGCGCCGTCGCGAGGATGGTCAGCGAACCGCCGTCCTCGATGTTGCGCGCGGCGCCGAAGAAGCGCTTCGGCGGGTAGAGGGCCGACGAGTCGACGCCACCGGAGAGCACGCGACCGGAGGCCGGCGTCGCCAGGTTGTAGGCGCGGCCCAGACGGGTGATCGAGTCGAGGAGCAGGACCACGTCGTGACCCAGCTCGACGAGGCGCTTCGCACGCTCGATGGCGAGCTCGGCGACCGTGGTGTGGTCTTCTGCCGGACGGTCGAAGGTCGAGGCGATGACCTCGCCCTTCACCGTGCGCTGCATGTCGGTGACCTCTTCGGGCCGCTCGTCCACGAGGACGACCATGAGGTGCGCCTCGGGGTTGTTCTTCGCGATCGCGTTGGCGATGGCCTGCAGCACGACCGTCTTGCCGGCCTTCGGCGGGGAGACGATCAGGCCGCGCTGGCCCTTGCCGATCGGCGACACGAGGTCGATGATCCGCGTGCTGAGCTTCGAGGGCTCGGTCTCGAGGCGGAGACGCTCGTTCGGGTACAGCGGGGTGAGGTCCTGGAAGTCGACGCGCGCGGCGGCCTCTTCGGCGGTCTGCCCGTTGACCGAGTCGACCTTCACGAGCGCGTTGTACTTCTGGCGGCTCTGCTGTTCGTTGTCGCGCGGCTGCTTGATCGCACCGACGACCGCGTCGCCCTTGCGCAGGTGGTACTTCTTCACCTGGCCGAGGGAGACGTAGACGTCGTTCGGGCCCGGCAGGTAGCCGGTCGTGCGCACGAAGGCGTAGTTGTCGAGGACGTCGAGGATGCCCGCGATCGGGATGAGGACGTCGTCCTCGGTGATCTCCGGCTCGAACTCGTCGTTCTGCCCGCCGCGACCGCGCTTGCGGTCACGCTGGCGACGGCTGCGGCCGCCCTCGGTCTCGTCGGCGTTCTGCTGGGCCTGCTGCTGCTGCTTCTGCTGGCCCTGCTGGCCCTGCTGCTTCTGCTGGCCGTTCTGCTGCTGGCCGTTCTGCTTCTGCTCGTTCTTGTCGTCCTGCTGGGCGTTCTTCTGCTCGCCCTGCTGGCCCTGGCCGTTCTGGCCGTTCTGGCCGTTCTGGCCGTTCTTCTGGGCCGCGTCGGTCTTCGGGGCGTTGTCGCGACCGTTCTGGTCGCCGCCCTGCTCGCCGTTCTCGGCGTTCTGGCCACGGCCACGACCGCGACCACGGCTGCGACGACCGCGACGCGAGCCGCCCTCGCCCTGCTGGTCGTTCTGGTCGCCCGACTCGGTGCCGTGCGCGGACTGCTCCTGCTGGTCGCCCGCGGCGTCCTGCTGGGTCGGCTGCTCGGCCTGGTCCGGCGTCTGCTCGGAGCGCTCGGTGCGCTCGGCCTGCTGGCCGTTCTGCTGGTCGCGCTGCCCGCGGCCACGACGCTGGCCGCCGGTCTGCGCGGCTTCCTGGGCGTCCTTCTCGGCGCGGACCTGGTCGAGCCCGGCGAGGAGGTCCTCGGTGCCGGTCTGACCGTGGTTGGTGTGCTCGGCGGCCGAGGTCGGCGCGGCGCTCACGGTGCCGCCGGACGAGGCACGGCGCGAACGGCGGGCCCGCGAGGACGCCGGCTGCTCGGCCGGGGCCTCGGTCGCTGCCGGTGCGTCGGCGACGGCCTCGGCAGCGGGTGCTGCGGGTGCCTCGGTCGGCTCCGGCAGCGTCGGCTGCTCGGCCACGGGGGCCTCGACCGCGGGTGCGGCCGGCTCGGCGGGAGCGTCGTCCGTCACGGGACGCTTGTCCTCGATCGAGGCGATGAGGTCACCCTTGCGGAGCTTCGAGAGCCCCGTGATGCCGAGGGAGGAGGCGATGCGCTGGAGTTCCGGGAGCCGGAGGGCGCGCAGATCGCTGGGGATCTCCACCTGGGTGGAGTCGTTGACGTTCGTCAAGGTCGGTGTTTCCTTTCGAACCGCAGAACGCGGAGAGTTTCCACCGTCCCGGATGCACGGGTATGCATCGACCGCCGTTCAGACGACGGACCGGGATTCGGTGATCAGAAAGAGATTGCCCCCGCGCACCGGACCCAGCATGGCGAGGAAGTTCCTGCTGCCTACGCGGGTTCGGCTTGGAGCGCCGAGTGCGGCACCACTGTAGCACCACCGAGGTCGACGGCCAGCATGAGCGGCCGCCAGTCGGATTCCCCGTGTCGCGACACGAGGTCGGCCGCGGTGAGTCGCTGCGCGGGGTCGCTGCCGAGGACCAGGAGGCTCGGGCCGGCTCCGGAGACGACCGCCGCCAGGCCGTGCTGCCGCAGCAGGCCGATGAGGGCGTCGGTCTCCGGCATGGCGCTGGCACGGTAGGCCTGGTGCAACCGGTCCTCGGTCGCCGCCAGGAGCAGCTCGGGGCTCTGGATGAGCGCGGCGACGAGCAGGGCGGAGCGGGACACGTTGAACGCGGCGTCCTCGTGCGGGACGCTCGCCGGCTGCAGGGAGCGCGCGAGCTTCGTCGAGAGCGTCGAGGTCGGCACGAAGACCACCGGCGAGACACCGCGGTGGACGAGCAGGCGCTTGTACGCCGGACCCTCGGCGGTCATCCACGCGATGGTCAGCCCGCCGAAGAGCGCCGGCGCGACGTTGTCCGGGTGCCCCTCCATCTCGGTCGCGAGCGTGAGCAGGGTCGAGGCGTCGAGGTCGACGACGCCCTCGAGCAACCCGCGCGCGGCCATCAGCCCGGCGACGATCGCGGCCGCCGACGACCCCATGCCGCGGCCGTGCGGGATGGCGTTCACCGCGTGCAGCTCGAGGCCGGGCTGCTGTGCGACGCCGGCGTGCTCGAGCCCGCGGCGCACGGCGCGGACGACGAGGTTCGTGTCGTCGGTGGCGACCTCACCCGCGCCGACACCGTCGACCGTGACGGTCGCGCCGGGCTCGGGCCGGACCCGGACGACGACCTCGTCGTAGAGCGACAGGGCGAGGCCGAGGGAGTCGAACCCCGGTCCGAGGTTCGCGGAGGTCGCCGGGACCCGTACGCGGACCGCCCGTCCGGCCGGTACAGCGATCTGGGCGGTCATGCCCTCCCCCGGTCCGGACGAGCGGTCGGGGCTCACTCGGCGCCGACCAGTCCGAGCACGTCGGCGACCGACTTGGTGTCGACCGGGACGCTCGTCGGGGTGACCTCGCCGCCGTCCTGCGTGCGGAGGGCCCACTGCGGGTCCTTGAGGCCGTGGCCGGTCACCGTGATGACGACCTTCGCGCCCTTCGGCACGACGCCGGCGTCGGCACGCTCGAGGAGCCCGGCGACGCCGATGGCCGAGGCGGGCTCGACGAAGACGCCGACCTCGGCGGAGAGGATGCGGTGCGCGGCGAGGATCGCCTCGTCGGTGATGGCACCGAAGTAGCCGTCGGTCTCGTCACGGGCCTCGAGCGCGAACTCCCACGAGGCCGGGTTGCCGATGCGGATCGCGGACGCGATGGTGTCCGGGTTGCGGACGACCTCGCCGCGGACGATCGGGGCCGAGCCCGCGGCCTGGAAGCCGAACATGCGCGGGAGCCTGGACGATCGACCGGCGGCCACGTCCTCGCGGTAGCCGCGGGAGTACGCCGTGTAGTTGCCCGCGTTGCCGACCGGCAGGAAGTGGAAGTCGGGCGCGTCACCGAGGACGTCGACGACCTCGAACGCGGCGGTCTTCTGCCCCTCGATGCGGTCGTTGTTGACCGAGTTCACAAGGTGCACCGGGTAGTTCGCGGCGAGGTCGCGCGCGATGTCGAGGCAGTCGTCGAAGTTGCCCTGCACCTGCAGCAGCTGGGCGTCGTGGGCGACGGCCTGGCTGAGCTTGCCCATGGCGATCTTGCCCTCGGGCACGAGCACCGCGGCGGTGATGCCGGCGTGCGTGGCGTACGCGGCGGCGGAGGCGCTGGTGTTGCCGGTCGAGGCGCAGATGACGGCCTTCGCACCGTGCTCGACGGCCTTCGAGATCGCCATGGTCATGCCGCGGTCCTTGAACGACCCGGTCGGGTTCATGCCCTCGAACTTGACGTAGACCTCGGCCCCCGTGCGCTCGGACAGGCGGCGCGCCGGGATGAGCGGGGTCCCGCCCTCACCGAGCGTGACGACGGGCGTCGCCTCGGTGACGTCGAGACGGTCGGCGTACTCGCGCAGGACACCCTGCCACTGGTGGGCCATGAGGCTCCCCTTCTTGTCGGTTCTGGAGTTCGGTCGGGCGCGGCTCAGGCGCCGACGACGCGGAGGACGCTCGTGACCTCGGCGACGACGTCCTCGTTGCGGAGGGCGACCACCGTCGCGGCGAGGTCGGACTCGCGCGCCAGGTGCGTGCCGATGACGAGGGTCGCGGTCGCGTCGGACCCGGTGGCGACGGTCTGCTCGACGGTCTCGACGCTGACGCCGTGCTTCGCGAGGACGCCGGCGACGGTCGACAGCACACCCGGGGCGTCCGTGACGTGCAGCGTGATCTGGTAGCGCGTGCGGACGGTGCCGATCGGGAACACCGGCAGCGCGGACTGGGTCGACTCGGCGATGCCGGGGCCACCGATGACGTGTCGGCGCGCGGCGGACACCAGGTCGCCCAGGACGGCCGAGGCGGTCTCGACCCCGCCGGCACCGGCGCCGTAGAACATCAGGTCGCCGGCGGCCTCGGCCTCGACGAACACGGCGTTCTTCGCCCCGTGCACGCTCGCGAGCGGGTGCGACTCCGGCACCAGGGCCGGGTACACGCGGGCGCTGACGCCCTCGGTGCCCTGCTCGTCGGTCAGGCGCTCCGCCGTCGCGAGGATCTTCACGACGTACCCGGCCTTGCGCGCGGCCCGGACCTGCTCGATCGTCACCGAGGTGATGCCCTCGCGGTGGACGGCGGCGAGCGGCACCGAGGTGTGGAACGCGAGGGACGCCAGGATCGCGGCCTTCTGCGCGGCGTCGTAGCCCTCGATGTCGGCGGTCGGGTCGGCCTCGGCGTACCCGAGCTCGGTGGCGGTCGCGAGGGCATCCTCGAACGTCGAGCCCTCGCGGTCCATCAGGTCGAGGATGAAGTTGGTCGTGCCGTTGACGATGCCCATGATGCGCTCGATGCGGTCACCGGCGAGGGAGTCGTGCAGCGGTCGGATGATCGGGATGGCGCCGGCGACGGCGGCCTCGTAGTAGAGCTGTGCGCCCACCTGCTCGGCGACCGCGAAGAGCTCCGGGCCGTGGGTCGCCAGGAGGGCCTTGTTGCCGGTGACGACGTCGGCGCCGGACTGCAGCGCCTGGAGCACGAGCGTCCGTGCCGGCTCGATGCCGCCGATCAGCTCGACGACGATGTCCGCGCCGAGGATGAGCGACGCCGCGTCCGTCGTGAAGAGCTCCTTCGGCAGGTCGACGTCGCGCGGGGCGTCGAGGTCGCGCACCGCGATCCCGACGAGCTCGAGGCCGGCCCCGGCGCGCGAGGCGAGCTCGTCGCCGTGTTCGAGGAGCAGCCGCGCCACCTGGGAACCGACCGAGCCGGCTCCGAGCAGCGCGACGCGGACGTTGCGGTATTCGATCATCTGGTGCGGGTCCTGTTCGTGGGGAGTCGGGTCGTCCGAGGGGCTCAGGCCCCCGGGACCACCCCGGTGTCGCGGGCGAGGAGGTCGTCGATCGACTCGCCACGCACGAGGATACGGGGTACGCCGTCGGCGACCGCCACGACCGGCGGGCGTCCGACGTGGTTGTAGTTGCTCGCCAGGCTCCAGCAGTACGCACCGGTGGCGGCGACGGCGAGGAGGTCCCCGCGGTGCACGTCACCGGGCAGGTACTCGTTGTTCACGACGATGTCGCCGGACTCGCAGTGCTTCCCGACCACCCGGGTGAGGACCGCGGGGGCGTCGGACGTCCGGGCGAGCCGGGCCGTGTAGTCCGCGCCGTAGAGCGCGGGTCGGGCGTTGTCGCTCATGCCGCCGTCGACCGACACGTACGTCCGGGTGGCGGGCTCCTGCTCGTCGTCCGAGAGCGTCACGGGCTTGATGGTGCCGACGCGGTAGAGCGTGATGCCCGCGGGCCCGACGATGTACCGGCCGGGCTCGACCGCGATCTCGGGGACCGGGATGTCCCGCTCGGCGCAGGCCTCGGCCACGATGGCCGCCAGCGCGTCGGCGACGTCCTCCGGCTCGAACGCCGAGTCGGCCTCGGTGTAGTCGATGCCCCAGCCGCCGCCGAGGTTGAGCTCCGGCACCGGACCGGTCGCCACGAGCGTGGCGTGCACGTCCATCAGGCGACGTGCGGCCTCGCGGAAGCCGGACTCGTCGAAGATCTGCGAGCCGATGTGCGAGTGCAGGCCGACGAAGGCGAGTGACGGCTCGGCGCGGACGGCCTCGGCAGCGGTGACAGCCTCGGTCAGGGGGATGCCGAACTTCTGGTCCTCGCGCGCGGTGGCGAGGTACTCGTGCGTCGACGCGTGCACCCCGCTGTTGATCCGGATGCGCACGCGCTGCACGACCCCGGCGTCGGCCGCGGCACGGGCGACGCGCTGCACTTCCTCGTGGCTGTCGAGGACGATGGTGCCGACGCCGACCTCGACCGCGCGGGCGATCTCGGCGTCCGACTTGTCGTTGCCGTGGAAGCCGAGCAGCGCCGGGTCGACTCCCCCGGCCAGGGCCACCGCGAGCTCGCCGCCGGTGCACACGTCGACGCGGAGGTCGGCCTCGACCATCCACGCCGCGACCTGCGTCGTCAGGAACGCCTTGCCGGCGTAGTAGACGTGCGCCCGGGTGCCGATCCGCTCGAACGCCTCGGTGAAGGCGTTCCGCACCCGCACCGCACGGGACTGCACGTCGCGTTCGTCGACCACGTACAGCGGCGTGCCGAACTGCTCGACCAGGTCGGACGCGGCGATCCCGCCGACGACGAGCTCGCCGTCGTCGGTCCGGGTCGCGGAGGCAGGCCAGATCCGCGCGGTCAGCGCGGAGGCGTCCGTCGGGAACCGCAGGTGCTGCGGGGCAAGGGGGTTCTCGCTCACGGGACCCGATCCTACCGAGCCGAGCCGCGCCTCCTGGCCGTGTGACGCAGCCACGCGCTCAACCGCACGAACCGACCGTCTGCAGCCCCGCCTCGTTGAGCGGCAGCGAGTCGGCCGTGACGCGCACCGTCGCCTCGGAGGCGGTGACGTCGAGCGACCGCACGAGGAGCCCCGACGGCAGGAACTGCGCCGTGCAGACCTCGACGGGGACGTTCGTGACGCCCGGGATCGAGTCCACCTTGAGGCCGAGCGACGAGTTCGTGATCCGCACCGTCTTCGGCGTGATCGTGATGCCCTTGCCGTCGTCCTGCGCGGCGACGTCGCCCTTCGCCGCGTAGGTGATGTCGTAGCCGAGGACCGCGGTCTTGCCGGAGAGCTCCACTCCGCCGTCGACCAGGCTGAGCCGGTCGAACAGCGGGCTGTACTTCGACAGGTCCTTCACGGACGCGGCCGCGAGCCGGACGTGGCCGTCGACGTCGCGCACGTCGCCCTTGCCGTCGACGGGCACGTCTCGCGCGGTGACGTCGGCGGCGAGGGGGATGCCGTCGATCGTGAGCTTCTCGGAGGAGATCTCGACCTCGTCGAGCTGCCCGCTGATCAGCTGCGGGATGACGATGCCCTTCGCGTGCGCCTCGACCTCGCCGGTGGCGCCGGACGGCAGCGACTGCTCGACCTGCTGGGCGATGATGCGGTCGACGACCCCGCGGAGGACGAACTCGGCGATCACGACGAGCGCGGCGAGGACGACCACGACGACGATCAGCACGACGGGCCAGCGACGGCGCTTCCGGGGGGTCACGGTGGCGGCGGACATGCGTCCCACCTTGCCAGGTGGCCCCGGCAGCGAGCCTGGAGGCGCGGCGTGCGCCCGGCGCGCCGGCCGCGGCGTCCGCGCGGTCGCGCGGTCGCGCCGGCCGCGTGCGCCCAGCGCCCGCCGCACAACGAAAGTCGCCCCGAACCACGGCATTCCGCAGTTCGGGGCGACTTTGGTTGTGCGCAGCGCTCCGCGCCGGCCGGACGGCGACCGCTACATGCGCTCCGGCGCCGTCACGCCGAGCAGGCCCAGCCCGTTGCGGACGACCTGGCCGGTGGCGTCGTTCAGCCAGAGGCGCGTGCGGTGCAGGTCGGTCACGGGCTCGTCGCCGAGGGGCGTGACCCGGCAGGCGTCGTACCAGCGGTGGTAGAGCCCGGCGAGCTGCTCGATGTACCGCGCCACACGGTGCGGCTCGCGGAGCTCGGCCGCCTGGCGCACCACGCGCGGGTACTCCGCCAGGGCGCCGAGCAGGGCCCCCTCGGTGTCGTGCGTCAGGAGCGAGGCGTCGAAGGCCGACCGGTCCACCCCGGCGTTCGCGGCGTTGCGGGCCACGGACTGCGTGCGGGCGTGGGCGTACTGCACGTAGAAGACGGGGTTGTCGTTCGTGCGCTTCGTGAGCAGGTCGAGGTCGATGTCGATCGCGGTGTCGCTGGCGAACCGGACGAGCGAGTAGCGGCCGGCGTCCACGCCCACGGCGTCGACGAGGTCCTCCATCGTGACGATCGTGCCGTTGCGCTTCGACATGCGCATCGGCTCGCCGTCCTTGAGCAGGTTGACCATCTGCCCGATGAGGATCTCGAGGTTCTTGCCCGGCTCGTCCCCGAACGCGGCGCACATCGCCATCATCCGGCCGACGTAGCCGTGGTGGTCCGCGCCGAGCATGATGAGGTTCCGCTCGAACCCGCGCTCGCGCTTGTCGAGGTAGTACGCCAGGTCGCCGGCGATGTAGGCGGGCTCGCCGTCGGACTTGATGACGACGCGGTCGCGGTCGTCGCCGAAGTCGGTGGTCCGGAGCCACTCGGCACCCTCGGCCTCGTACATCACGCCCGCCGAGCGCAGTCGCTCGATGGCGCGCTCGACGGCCTTCGACTCGTGCAGGGCGTTCTCGTGGAAGTACACGTCGAAGTCGACGCCGAAGTCGTGCAGCGACGACTTGATGTCCGCGAACATGAAGTCGACGCCCTCGCGCCGGAAGAGCTCCTGCGCCTCGTCGCGCGGCAGGTCCTCGACGTCGACCGACGGGTCGAGCGTCGCGATCACGCGCGCCGCGATCTCGGCGATGTACGCGCCGCCGTAGCCGTCCTCGGGCGTGGGCTCACCGAGCGCCGACGCGACGAGGGAGCGGGCGAAGCGGTCGATCTGCGCGCCGTGGTCGTTGAAGTAGTACTCGCGGGTGACGAGGCCGCCCTGCGCCTGGAACACCCGCGCGAGGCTGTCGCCCACCGCGGCCCAGCGCACGCCGCCCATGTGGATCGGCCCGGTCGGGTTCGCGGACACGAACTCGAGGTTGATCCGCACGCCGTCGTACAGGTCGCCGTGCCCGAAGGACTCGCCGCCTTCGACGATCGTGCGCGCGATCTCGCCGGCAGCGGCGGCCTCGAGCGTGATGTTGATGAAGCCGGGGCCCGCGACGTCGACCGAGTCCACGCCGTCGAGCTCGGTCAGCTCGCCGGCGATCTCCGTCGCGAGCTCGCGCGGGTTCGTGCCGAGCCGCTTCGCGAGCTGCATCGCCGCGTTCGACGCCCAGTCGCCGTGCGCGCGGTTCTTCGGACGTTCGAGTGCCGCATGGGACTCCTCGATGGTCACGGTGTCGGACGCGCCTCGTCGCTCGACGATCCCGGTCAGGATCGACAGGTACGCGGCGGAGAGTTCGGCAGGAGTCACGAGGGTCGAGTCTACCGGGACGCACAGGTCCTCCCCGGTCGATGCACCATCATGTCGGGATGACCACCCGCAGCCGCGTCCGGGCGATCAGCGTCGCCCTCCTCACCGTGTCCGCGTCCGTCGCCCTGGTGGCGTGCTCCGGCGGCGGCTCGGACGGCGCCACGCCGAGCGCCACGGCGGGTCCGATCGGCGAACGGGTCGCACAGACGTGCGCCGAGCTCCTGCCCGCCGACGCCCTGTCCGTCTACGGGAAGACGTTCACCCTCGACGACGACTTCACGCCGGAGAAGGGGACCCCGGCGGCGCGCATCGCCGAGCAGCGCGGCCGCGTGTGCCACTGGAGTGCGACCGACGACGCCTCGACGACGATCACGGTCGCCGTCGCCGACCTGCCTGAGAAGTCGCTCACGAACCTCAAGGACGCGCTCTACGAACGGGGCGGATCCGTGCCGACCTACCGGGTCGAGGGGTACTTCTCGCTCACCGACGGCGTCGGGCGCGCGGACGCCTTCGCCGACCCGTACTGGATCACCGCGACCTCCACCCTCTTCACCGAGCCCGGCGGCGCGCAGCCGGTCGTCGACGCGGTGCGGAGCGTCGTGCAGCCGAGCGCGTCCGCGACGCCGGCCGGCTGACCCGACACAGGGCGGACGGGAGGCGCGGTGCGGGCCCGACCCGCGCCTCCCGTCACGACACGCGTGGTCTCGGACAGCCGTGCGGACCTGCTACGGTTGGTTCCACCCAGGGCCCCCATAGCTCAGGGGATAGAGCACTGCCCTCCGGAGGCAGGGGCGGAGGTTCGAATCCTCCTGGGGGCACAGTGACATCCCCGCGCAAGGCGAGTTCTTCGCTTCGCTCAGGCGGCTGCCCGCGATGTCGGCTTCGCCGACCTTCCCTCCGGGGCCGGTCGGGGCGGGGCCATCGGGGGCGCACAACGCGGTAGCGTCGGGCGCATGAGCCTCGTGTTTCCGGAACCTGGTGTTGCGCCGCTGCGAGGTGGGCCGAGGCTCGGGTGGGGCGTGATCGGGTGGGGCGTGATCGGGCCCGGGGAGATCGCGGGCGACTTCACGTCGACGCTCCACGCGAACTCCGACCAGCGCGTCGTCGCCGTCGGCTCCCGCTCCCCCGAACGCGCCGCCGCCTTCGCCCGGCGACACGGGATCCCCGGCGTGCACGGCTCGTACGAGGCCCTCGTCGCCGACCCCGCCGTCGACGTCGTCTACGTCGCCTCACCGCACCCGCAGCACCTCGGCCACGCGCTCCTCGCGATCGCCGCGGGCAAGCACGTCCTCGTCGAGAAGCCGATGACCACGTCGGAGGCGGACACCCGCACCCTCGCCGAGGCCGCCCGCAGCGCCGGGGTGTTCGCGATGGAGGCGATGTGGACCCGGTACCTCCCGGGGACCACCGTCGTCGCACGACTCCTCGCGGACGGCGCCCTCGGCGACGTCCGGCTCGCGTCCGTCGACGTCGGCTGGCCGCACGACCCCGACCCCGCCGACCGCATGTTCGACCCTGCCGCCGGCGGCGGCGCCCTCCTCGATGCCGGTGTCTACGGGCACTGGTTCGCACGGTTCGCCACCGGCGCCCCGGTGACCAGCAGCACGACGGGAGCGGTCTCCGGACGCGGGGTGGACCTCCAGTCCGTCACCGTGTCGACGTCGGCCGGCGGCGCACAGGCCGTGGTGACCACGACGATGACGGCGTGGACGCCCGGACTCGCGGTCATCGCGGGGAGCACGGCCACCGTGCGGTACACCGACCACTTCGTGTTCCCCGCATCCTTCGCGCTGCACCACGGCGCGGAGGCGGCGCACTGGGAGGACGAGAGCGGCCTCCGTGGCAGACAGGGCCTCGTCTGGCAGACCGCGGCGCTCGCGCAGTACGTCGCCGAGGGGCGCACGGAGTCGCCGCTGCACTCGCTCGACGACTCGATCGGGCTCGCTGCGACGCTCGACGCGGCGCGGTCCGCGCTCGGTCCCCGGGCGGATGCCACCGGTGTTTCCGAACGCGACACGTCCACCCCCTAGGATCACGGGCCGGTCGACCCCGCACGCGACCGGGAAGAGGACTCGATGACCGCAGCCACCGGGAACCCGCAGCACGAACTCGCCCGGGGCGCCGATGCCCCGGCACCACGGACCCTGCTCGACGTCCTCACCGCGACCGCCGCCGAGCACCCCGACGCCACCGCGCTCGAGGACCCGGCCGGCACGATCGACTACGCGAGGCTCGTGCGACTGGTGCGCGAGCAGGCCGACGACCTCGCGCGACGCGGGGTCCGACGGGGCGACCGGGTGGGCGTCCGGATCCCGTCCGGCGGGCGCGACCTGTACGTGTCGATCCTCGCGGTCCTCGCGGCCGGCGCGGCGTACGTCCCGGTGGACGCCGACGACCCCGAGGAACGCGCCACGCTGGTGTTCGGCGAGGCCGGCGTCGTCGGCGTGATCGGAGTGGGCGGCGTCCTGCGTGACCGCGACGGCGCGGAACTCCCGGTGACCGACCCCGCGGCGAGCGCCGAGCTCTCCCGGCAGGACGACGACGCGTGGATCATCTTCACGTCCGGGTCGACCGGTGTGCCCAAGGGCGTCGCGGTCACGCACCGGTCCGCTGCGGCGTTCGTGGACGCCGAGGCGCGGATGTTCCTGCAGGCCGCGCCGATCGGCCCGGGCGACCGGGTGCTGGCGGGTCTGAGCGTGGCGTTCGACGCGTCGTGCGAGGAGATGTGGTTGGCGTGGGGCCACGGTGCGTGCCTGGTGCCGGCGCCGCGGTCGCTCGTGCGCACGGGTGTGGACCTCGGGCCGTGGCTCATCGCGCACGGGATCACGGTGGTGTCGACGGTGCCGACGCTCGCGGCGCTGTGGCCGGACGACGCGCTGGAGCAGGTGCGGTTGGTCATCTTCGGTGGTGAGGCCTGCCCGCCGGAGCTCGCTGCGCGGATCGCGAGCCGCGAGCGGGAGGTGTGGAACACGTACGGTCCGACCGAGGCGACGGTGGTGGCGTGCGGTGCCCTGCTCGACGGGAGCACGCCGATCCGGATCGGGTTGCCGTTGGACGGCTGGGACCTCGCGGTCGTGGACGCGACGGGTGCCCGGGTGGAGCCGGGGGGCGTCGGGGAGCTCGTCATCGGCGGCGTCGGGCTCGGGCGGTACCTGGACCCGGCGAAGGACGCCGAGAAGTACGCGCCGTTCCCGGAGCTCGGGTGGGAGCGGGCGTACAGGAGCGGTGACCTGGTGCGGTACGACCCCGAGGGACTCGTGTTCCAGGGTCGTGCGGACGACCAGGTGAAGCTCGGCGGTCGTCGCATCGAGCTCGGGGAGATCGACGCGGCGCTGCAGGGGCTGCCGGACGTGGCCGGGGGTGCTGCCGTGGTGCAGCGGACGCCGGCGGGCAACCAGGTGCTGGTCGGGTACGTCGCGCCGGTCGCGGGTGCGACGGTGGACGTGGCGGCGGCGAACGCTCGGCTGCGCGAGGAGCTCCCGGCGGCGCTCGTGCCGCTGCTCGCGGTGGTGGACTCGCTGCCGACGCGGACCTCGGGCAAGGTCGACCGTGCCGCGCTCCCGTGGCCGTTGCCGGGGTCGTCGGACACGGCGATGCTCCCGGACACGGTGGCGTGGATCGCCGAGCGGTGGTCCGCGATCCTCGGGGTGCCGGTGGCGAGCGTCGACGACGACTTCTTCGCGCACGGCGGCGGGTCGCTGACGGCGGCACAGCTCGTGTCGGCGATCCGTGAGCGCTTCCCGACGACGACGGTGGCCGACGTGTACGACCACCCGCGGATCGGTGCGCTGGCGGACGCGCTCGACGACTCCGGCCCGGTGACGTCGGTGCCCCGTGACGTCCGGCCGGTCCCGCCGGCGACGGGTGTGGTGATGACGGTGCTCGGGCTGCCCCTGCAGGTGCTCCGTGGTCTGCGGGTGCTGACGTGGACGGCGCTCGTGGCGGCGGTGCTGCACGCGACGACGCTCCCGTCCGTCCCGGTGCTGCCCTGGCCGGCGCTCGTCGTGGCGCTCGTCCTGTTCGTCACCCCGGCGGGGAAGATGGCCGTGACGGTCGTCCTCGTCCGGGCCCTGCTCGTCGGGGTGCGTCCGGGTGACCACCCCCGTGGCGGGTCGGTGCACGTGCGGGTCTGGCTCGCGGAGCGGATCGCCGAGGCGGTGGACGGCCCCTCGACGGCCGGTGCGCCGTGGATCAGCTACTACGCCAGGGCCTTGGGCGCGACGATCGGCAAGGACGTGGACCTGCACGCGCTGCCGCCGGTGACCGGGATGCTGACGGTCGGCAAGCGGGCGTCGATCGAGCCCGAGGTCGACCTCGCAGGACACTGGGTGGACGGCGACGTGTTCCGGCTCGGCCGGGTCCGGATCGACGCGGACGCCGTGGTGCACAGCCGGACGACGCTGCTGCCGGGCGCGCACGTGGGCGTCGGCGCCGAGGTGGAGGCCGGTTCCGCGGTCGCCGACCGGGTCCCCGACGGGGAGCGGTGGGCGGGGTCGCCGGCGGAACGCGTCGGGTCGGCTCGGCACGACCGGGAGGCGCGACCCCCGTCCCGACGCCGGTGGCTGCTGGCGTACGGGGCCGGGTCCCTGGCCGTGGCCGGGTTGCCGGTGATCGGTGTCGCCGCGGGGGTGGGGCTGGTGTGGCTCCTCGTCGGACCGGTCGCGTCCCTCCAGCGGGCCGTGCTGCTCGCGCTGGCGTGGGTACCGGTGGGGACGGTCGTCGCGGGGCTCGTGTACGCGGCACTCGTCGTGGCCGCGGTGCGGTTGCTCGGGATCGGTCTGCACGAGGGTCGGCACCCGGTGCGCTCCCGCATCGGCTGGCAGGTGTGGACGACCGAGCGGATCCTCGACGGCGCACGGACGCTGCTGTTCCCGGTGTACGCGTCGCTCGTGACCCCGCTCTGGCTCCGACTGCTCGGGGCCCGGGTGGGACGGAACACCGAGATCTCGACGGTCCTGCTCATCCCGGCGCTCACGCAGATCGCCTCGGGGGCGTTCCTCGCCGACGACACGATGGTGGCGACGTACGAGCTCGGCGGCGGTCGGGTGCGGATCGGTCGGTCGAAGGTGGGGCGGCGGGCGTTCCTCGGCAACAGCGGGATGACCGGCGCCGGACGTTCGGTGCCGCGCGAGGCCCTGGTCGCGGTGCTGTCCGCCGTCCCGAAGAAGGCGAAGCGCGGATCGTCGTGGCTCGGCTCTCCCCCGGTGCGGCTCCGGCGCGCGACGGCGGAGTTCGACGAGGAGCGCACGTTCCGGCCGCCGCGGTCCCTCAAGGTCGCTCGAGGCTGCTGGGAACTCCTGCGCCTGGTCGCCCCGATGGTGTCCGCGGGGATCGCGCTCGGGGTCGTCGGCACGCTGCTCGCGCTCTGGACGGCAGTCGGCATCGGGTGGACGGTGCTGCTCGCCGGGCCGGTGCTCATCGTCGCCGGTGCCGTCGCAGCGGTGGTGTCGACGATCGCGAAGTGGTCCTTCGTCGGCCGGATCGCCGCCCGTGAGCACCCGCTCTGGTCGTCGTTCGTGTGGCGGAACGAGGTGCAGGACACGTTCGTCGAGACCGTCGCCCGGCCGTGGTTCGCCGAGCAGGCGACGGGGACCCCGGCCCTCGCGGCGTGGCTCCGCAGTCTCGGGGCGACGATCGGCCGCGGTACCTGGCTCGAGACGTACTGGCTCCCGGAGGCCGACCTCGTGACGATCGGGTCCGGAGCCGCCGTGGCCCGCGGCACGGTCGTGCAGACGCACCTGTTCCACGACCGGGTGATGCAGCTCGACGAGGTCCGCCTCGACCCGGGTGCGACGCTCGGGCCGCACAGCGTGGTGCTGCCGGCGGCGGGCATCGGACCGGGCGCCACCGTCGGGCCGGCGTCCCTCGTGATGCGCGGCGAGCAGGTGCCCGGCGGGACGCACTGGTCCGGCAACCCGATCGCTCCGTGGACATCGGCGCCGCCGGTGCCGGCGCGGTCGTCCGTCGAGCACGTCGCCGTGGCAGACTCGACGGCACCGTGAAGCCCGCCTCGACGAACCCAAACGCCGACCCGTACACCCCGCACAGCGGCGACCGACGCTGGAGCGCCCACCACTACGAGCTCCGTCTGGAGTACCGCGTCGCGACGAACCGCCTCGACGGCACCGCGACGATCACCGGCCGTGCGCACGAGGACCTCGACCGTGTCGTCCTCGACCTGCACGGCATGACGGTCGACCGGGTGGACGTCGACGGCAAGCGGGCGAAGAAGCACACGACCGCGACGCACAAGCTCACCGTGACCCCGGCCGAGCCCGTCGCCGCCGGCACGGACTTCACCGTCCACGTGCGGTACCGCGGCACACCGCACCCGCTCCGCAGCCCGTGGGGCCAGATCGGCTGGGAGGAGCTGACCGACGGTGTCATCGTCGCCGCGCAGCCCACCGGCGCCCCGTCGTGGTTCCCGTGCAACGACCGACCGGACGACAAGGCCACCTACCGGTTCGAGATCACCGCCGAGGCCGCGTACGACGTCGTCGCGAACGGGGAGCTGCTCGGCAAGGAGCGCGCCCGCGCCGGCACGACGTGGACGTACGCCACGACCGAGCCGATGGCGACCTACCTCGCGACGGTGCAGATCGGGCGCTACCGCACGACGAAGCTCCGCGGCTCGGACACCCCCGTCACGCTGCACCACCCCGCCGACCTCGGCACGGCCGCGAAGACGGACTTCGGACGGGTACCGGACATGCTCGCCCTGTACGCGGACCGGTTCGGGCCGTACCCGTTCGCGTCGTACGGCGTCGTGGTGACCGACGACGAGCTCGAGATCCCGCTCGAGGCGCACGGCCTGGCGGTCTTCGGCCGGAACCACGTCGACGGCGAGCACGGCACCGACCGGCTCATCGCACACGAACTCGCGCACCAGTGGTTCGGCAACTCCGTGACGGTCGCCAGGTGGAAGGACATCTGGTTGCACGAGGGCTTCGCCTGCTACGCCGAGTGGCTCTGGTCGGAGCACCGCGGTGGCGACTCGGCGGACACCCTCGCGGCGACGTACCGCGACGGGCTCCTGGAGCAGCCCGAGGACCTCGTCGTGGCCGACCCGGGCCCGAAGGACATGTTCGACGACCGGGTCTACAAGCGCGGCGCCCTGGCCCTGCATGCCGTCCGCCGGTCGGTCGGCGACGACGCGTTCTTCGCCGGGCTCCGGACGATCACCGAGCGACACCGGTACGGGTCGGTCGCACCGGAGGACGTGCACGCCGCGTTCGCCGACGCAGCAGGGACCGACGTCGACGCGGTCCGGGCCGTGACGGCACCCTGGCTCGACGAGCCCACCGTCCCCGCGCTCTAGGGATCGGTCGGCGGCGTCGCGCGCGTCAGCTCGCGGTCTCGACCAGGTCAGGAGCGCCGCCGACGTCGGCCGTCTCCGGGGTACCGTTCACCTCGGCCCACACCGCGTCGAGGGACAGCCCGACGACCCCGGCGACGGACGCGATCGTCGAGAACGCCGGCGTCGCGATGCGCCCGGTCTCGATCTTCCGCAGCGTCTCCGGCGAGATCCCGGCCCGCAGCGCCGTGTCGAGCATCGAGCGCTCCCCGCGGGCACGACGGAGCAGCGCTCCGAGCCGCCGACCACGGGCGACCTCGTCGGGGCTGAGCGGGAGACGGACCATGTGCCCACACTAATACCGGTCTTCCAGTACCGGTATGATCATCCCATGATCGAGATCCTCACCCCGGCCGAGGTCGACCGGGCCCGCGCCACCGGAGCCCTCGTCGGCACGATCCTGCAGACCCTGCGCGAGCGCACCCGCGTCGGCACGAACCTGCTCGAGATCGATCGGTGGACGAAGGCGATGATCGAGGACGCCGGCGCCGAGTCCTGCTACGTCGACTACGCCCCGTCGTTCGGACGCGGGCCGTTCGGCCACCACGTGTGCACCGCCGTCAACGACGCCGTCCTGCACGGACTCCCCCACGACCGGACCCTGCAGGACGGCGATCTGCTGACGCTCGACCTGGCCGTCTCGCTCGACGGCATCGCCGCCGACGCCGCCGTCAGCTTCGTGGTCGGCACACCGGACCCTGCCGACCTGGCCCTCATCGACGCCACCGAGCGCGCTCTCGCCGCAGCGATCGAGACCGCCGGCCCCGGGGTCCGCACGGGCGACCTGTCGCACGCCATCGGCACGGTGCTCGAGGGCGCCGGCTACCCCGTCAACGTCGAGTTCGGCGGCCACGGCATCGGCTCGACGATGCACCAGGACCCGCACGTGTCGAACACCGGGCGCCCCGGACGCGGCTACACCCTCCGCCCCGGGCTGCTCCTCGCGCTCGAGCCGTGGGTGATGGCGGACACCGACGTGCTCGTCACCGACCCGGACGGCTGGACGCTCCGCAGCGCCACGGGAGCACGCACCGCGCACACCGAGCACACGGTGGCGATCACCGAGGACGGCGTCGAGGTCCTCACGCTCCCACGCTGACCGGAGCCCCTCCCGCCGCGACCGCGAGCACCACGTCGACCGCGGGGAACAGCACCGTGACCGGCTGCGACACCCCGTCCAGGGCCGCCGTGCCCCGACCCAGGTCGACGTCGACGCGGGTCGGATCCACCCGGAGTCCTCGGCCGTCACGCTTGAGGACGGCCTCCTTCACCGCCCAGCACGCCGCCCGGGCAGTGTCGTCGCCGGACCGGGCGAGCTCCCCGGGCGTGAACGCGTCGAGCGGGGCCGCTGCGACCCGCGACACGCGCTCGAGGTCGACGCCGATCCCGGGCGGTCCGACGGCCAGTGCGACGAGGTCGGTGGTCCGTGCGAGGCTCACCCCGACGGCGGAGCCGTCGACCTCGGCCCAGGGGCGGCCGTGGTCCGTCGCAGCGCAGTGCGGGCAGACGCGCCCCGCGCGCACGGCCGATACGTCGACATCCGCCGCCGACGCGACGGCGGTGAGCAGCGCCTCCCGGTCCGCGTCGGGACTGCCGCCGGACCGCCGGATCGTCACCACGACGGTCTGGAGGCGCGGGAGACTCACGCAGGCGAGCCTACGTCGGGTGGTTCAGGCGTGGGTGAGCGCGATGAGCGCGACGTTCATCGTGCTGTAGAGCCCTTCGGACCGGGTCGCCTGGCGCACCCGTCCGCGGAGGACCTCGTAGCGGCCGTCGTGCTCGCGCACGAAGCCGATGACACCGCTCGCCGGCGTCGACACACGGTGGTAGCCGTCCTCGAGTGGGACGACCTCGGTGCTGGTTGTTCGCTCCATTGCAGTTCCCCTGTCTCGTTCGTCGTCGAACGCTCCCCGAGCATACCCCGGTCCGGGGTACAACACCTGCACAGGCCCGGGGTTCCACGAGGGTTCGCCCGGAGTCTGTCCGAGCGCTGCGCGGCGTGGATAGACTCCGGGCAACAGCGCTCCGGGGCGCGGTTCCGGGGGTACTCGGACCGTGACCACGGCGACGGACGGAGGACGGATGCGAGCGGTCCAGGGCGGATCGGCCACGGGCAGGACGAGGACCGACAGGGGGACGCCGGGGCTGGTGGGACGCATCGCTGCGGCACTCCTGGCCGTGTTCCTCGTGCTGGCGCCGGCGGCGACGGCGCGAGCGACCGCGCCGGTCGACCTCGGTGGCGCGTACGTCCTCGACGAGGCCGACGTGCTCAGCTCCTCGCAGCAGTCCCGGATCGAGAACGCCGTGCAACAGCTCTACACGGACACGAAGACCCAGCTCTACGTCGTCTTCGTCCCGACGTTCACGAACCCGTCGGACCACACCGAGTGGGGCGCCGCGACGATGTCGGCGAACCAGATCGACTCCGACGGCATCCTGCTGTCGGTCGCCGTCGACGACCGGAACTACGACGTCCAGCAGACGAACGAGACGAGCATCTCGAAGTCCGACGTCAAGACCGCTGTGGACGACGACCTGCTGCCGGCCCTCAAGCAGAGCGACTGGTCCGCTGCCGCGCTGGCCTTCGCGAACGGCCTCGCCGACACCCAGGCGCCGCCGGACCTCACCTGGCTGTGGATCCTCCTCGCCGTCGTGGTCGTCGCGGTCGTCGTCGTGGTGCTCGTCATCCGGACGCGGAACAAGCGCCGGACGGCCGCCGCGACGAAGGCGCAGGAAGCGTCCCTCGCCGACCTCGAGCGGACCGCCGGTGGCGCCCTCGTGACGATCGACGACGAGCTGCGCACCGCCGAGCAAGAGGTCGGGTTCGCCACCGCGCAGTTCGGGGCCGACGCCGCGAAGCCCTTCGCCGAGGCGGTCGCCGCGGCGCAGCAGGCCGTGCGCAAGGCCTTCACGTTCCAGCAGCAGCTCGACGACGAGATCCCGGACTCCCCGCAGCAGCGCGCCGACTGGGCGAACCAGATCATCGCCATCTGCGAGCAGGCGCACGCCTCGATCGAGGAGCAGACGGAGTCGTTCGACAAGCTCCGCTCGCTCGAGGACGGCGTCGAGGAAGCCGCTGCCGCGCTCGCGCAGGCCGTCGCCGCTGCCCCGGCATCGGTCCAGCAGGCGAGCGCCTCGTTGGACCGGGTCCGCTCGGCGTACACCGGCCGGACCCTCGCGACCGTGTCGGACAGCGTCGACCAGGCCGAGCAGGTCCTCGCCTACGCGACCGAACGGTCCCAGGCGGCCACCGCAGCGATCGCCGCGGGCGACAAGGGCGAGGCGGTCGTCGCCGTGCGCGACGCCCAGCACGCCCTCGCGCAGGTGCAGCAGCTCACGTCGAGCGCGAGCGCTGCCGAGGCGAGCTTCGCCGAGGCCACCGCACGCGCCGAGGCGATGCGCGTCGACATCGAGGGCGACGTCGCCGCGGCGCGCACCCTCACCGTCGGCGGGCCGGAACTCGCCGCCGCGGTCACCCGTGCCGAGACCGTGCTGCGGCAGGGCTTCGACCCGAAGGACCCGATCACCGCGGTCGACGCCCTCACCAAGGCGAACACCGAGATCGACCAGGCCATCGCCGCGGCCCGTGGCGCCGAGGAACAGCAGCGTCGGGCATCCCGTGCGCTCGACGACGCGCTCCGCGACGCCCGGAACCGGATCAGCCAGGCGCGCGAGTTCATCTCGCTGCACCGCGGCGGGGTCGGACCGACGGCGCGGACGCGGCTGTCCGAGGCGCAACGAGCACTCGACGACGCCGTCCAGCTCGCCACGACGGACCCGGGGCAGGCGCTCCAGGCAGCGCGTGCGGCCGAGCAGTACGCGGCGGCCGCGATGGACGCCGCGAACGACGACATGGGCGGCTGGGGCGGTGGCGGCGGCTTCGGCGGCGGTGGCGGCAACGGCGCGCAGCTCGGCGGCCTCGTCACCGGCATCGTGCTCGGTGGCCTGCTCGGCGGTCGCGGCGGCAGCTACGGCGGCGGCTCCTTCGGGGGTGGCGGCTTC